>JAYSTS010000269.1:0-38571 GCA_043719475.1 Gammaproteobacteria bacterium
TGCATGGCTTTGGGCTACCTTGTCGAACACCAGTGAGTAACCGAGCAGTTGTGCGGCAGTCACTGACAGGAAGGGCATTTCCCGCGCGCGAACTCTCTCGACATCCATGTTCGATCCGTAGGCAAAGTAGCGCTGTACCACGGTGTTTTTCACCCGGCACGCTCTATCCAGTACTCCAGACAGTCTCCGGAACTTCGCTCAAGGAGCAGCCGGTGCCCCATGAATCGACACAGGTTTTGGAAATCGCGCCCGGTGGACGGATCAGTCGCCTTGATATGCAGTACCGCACCGGCTGCCATGCCGCGTAATCGGTTGCGCGCCAGCAGCAACGGCTCCGGACATGTCAAACCTGTGGCGTCCAGCAGCTCATCTGCATGCGGTAGTGCTTCGGACATGCGCAGGCTCCAGGCCAGCAGCGGAATCGGCGCGCATGCTACCTTGACTTGCTTCGGAGGGAAAACCACACTCGAACGAAATGTTGTTTGTGTGGTCTCAGAGTATGTTCAGGAAAACGATGTCACTCAGAGAACGAAGTGTGCTGCACACAACATTGAAAACCGGCAGTCTGATTACGTTGATGACAGTCATGTCACTGCTGTACGCGGATGACCTGAAGCCTCCGCCGGCTGCGGCCGAACCTTCGGCACTCAATGATTCACCGGCGCCCACCAACGCGGAAATCACACCCCCATCCACAGTGCCTCCCAAGGCTGCCGAACCACCCGATGGAATTGGTGGAAGTGGAATTGGTGAAAGTGGAATTGGTGAAAGCGGGATCGGTGAGTCACTCGCTGAAACTCTACCCACTGACACACTCGGCCACATTCAGACCGCTCTCCAGGCCGGAGAAGCAACCAGCGCCAAAGCGGAACTTTCGGCCTATATCGAACAGATCGAAGATGCCACCCATCGTTATTCTCCCGAACTGATCGTGCCGCTGGTCTTTCTCGGCGACGCACAGATGATCGAAAAGGACTATGCGGCCGCCGTCGATTCGTTTGGTCGCGCCGTCCACATTGACCGGGTCGCCAATGGACTTCATTCATCCACCCAGGCAGAAATCATTTACAAGGAAGCCGATGCACTGGAGGCGATGGGCAATCTCGGTGCCGCCAACGATCGAGAGATGACCGCTTACGAAGTACAGGTACGGCAACACGAGCCGGACTCCATGGACCTCTTGCCCGCCACCTTCCGGATGGCCGACTGGCACTTGAAAACATCCAGTATCCTGGCCTCGAGAAACATGTACGAGCAGGCGGCCGAGATTCTGGAGGTGAACGAAGCGTTGCAAGGTGAATCGGCGATTCGTGCCTTGCGCGGTGCTGCGTACACCTATCGCCTGGAGCGCTTTCCACCGATGTACGCAACGCCAGAGCGGGATACGAGTGAGGGGGGATTTAGTCCAGGACCACCACCGCAAGATCCATTCCATCAGCGCCAGGAACGAGAAATCCTGATCAACAACTTTCCGCAAGGAGAAAAGGCACTAAAACGGGTGACCTCGATGATCCTTGCCGATCCGACATCGACGGCCAGTGACAAGGCCTCGGCTCTGATCGAACTGGGCGATTGGTTCCTGCTTTTTTATAAACCAGATCGGGCTACCCCACTCTACGTAGAAGCCTTGGAGAAACTCAATGAAGCTGGGCTGCAAACCGAAGCTGCAAGGTTTGCCAACCCCGAGTTGCTCCACTTCCCGGCACCACCGCCGCCGCCATTGCCACCGATCGACGAGCGCGAGTCACCCGAGACCGGGCGTGTCACCGTGAGCTTCACCATCACGGTAAATGGCGAGGTGCACAACCTGGACACCGTTGAGACAGTACCGAAAAACATGATGGAGTTCAGAGTTCGACGCAGCATGCGAGATGCGCGATTCCGGCCACCGCTGCTGGAAGGCAAACTCATTGCGTCCGAGTCACAGTCCTTTACCTATGAGTATCAGCACTATCCTGAGCCAGTGCGCAGCGAACCGCTCGAAGCCGCGCCCAGCAAAACAACAAGCAGGACCAGCAGGGGCGGTCGTGCAGCGCGAAAGGATGAACGATCCAAGGTGAGAGCTGGCATCCGCGAATCTTCTCCAGCAGGGGATCAGGATACAACGAAGGGCGAGGCGGCAGAGCCGGGAGAGTCGTCCGGCGAAAAAACCACCGCGCCGGGAGTGACGGATTCGGCGTCACCCGACATCACCATGAAATGGTCACCGACCAGGGTGGTTGGTTGAAACTTTTTGTCCAAGCGCCGTCGGTGTTTCACCAGTCTGATCGCATACAGGTGTTGTTCAGCTTTACCAGCCTACCTTCGGATGTTATCCCTCGTGTACGGATCGTCGGAAGGAAGGTGGATCATGCCAATGATTAGACACGTGCGTGAAGCTGCCAGACAAGTGTGGCAACCGGGTCTCGCAGCCTTGTTCCTCATGCTTGCGGCGTGCGCACCGATCACACCGATTCCCATGCCTTCCACACCATCGATGCCGAGTTCCTCAAGCTCGAGTTCCTCCTCGTCACAGTCGTCCTCCGGGATGCCCGGCAGTCCTGGTATGCCCGGGAGTCCCGGCCTTCCCGGTACACCTGGGATGCCCGGAATGCCCGGAGCACCGGGAATGCCAGGCGCTCCCGGTAACCCTGGTGATCCAGGCAATCAGGGAGACTCCAGTCCGTCCGGGGAATCTGGACCAAGTGGCGCCTCCGGCGCTCCAGGTTCGAGTCAATTACCAGACATCGGCGGAGGTGGACCGCCCGGTTCACCCGGCAGTTCGGGTGGCAAACCCGGCGGCGAGGATGGTGATGCTGGGGAGACCGGTAAGGAGGCCGGTAAAGAAGGACAGGCAGACAGCGGCGGTGATCAATTGCCAACCTGGGACGGCAACCCGGGCAAGGGTTCCGGTCAAGGCGAAACAGGCGACTGGGAAAGCAGCAATCAGATTCCGGAAGTTCCCGTCGATATCACGAAGGGCGACGGGGAAACAGGCGATGGCGTACCAGGCAAAGGTGATGAACCTGGCAAATCCGGTGCAGCCGGAGAACTCGATGACGTGTTGAAAGACATCGACGGCGGCATCATGGCCGAGCGCAGCGAAATCAAGACCCGTGCCGGTGCGGTCCCGGGTGATGGCAGTGAGCAGCGTGCCGGTGGTGCGATGCAGGGTAACGCCGGCTCCACCAGCGTCGGGAGTGGAGCAACAGGCGCCTCTGGTGGCAACCCGAGTGACATGCCCGGCGGGATGCCGGACGGCATTCCAAACGTCGCCAAGGCACCCCGATCACCACACAAGGGAGCAGGGATTCCCAATGATGTAGCCGATGCTCGGGATGATGACATCATCTCCCGACAGATCCGTGAAGCGGCCATGCAGGAAGAAGACCCTGCAATCCGTGAAAAGCTCTGGGCAGACTACCGACGATACAAGGGGCGCTAACGAGCATGGTGGTTACGCCAACTTTTCTGAGAAAACAAATCCGTGTACGCATCACTGCCCTGCTGCTGGCGCTGACCGCGTTGATGGCCGGTTGCGTATCCACGGAACTTCGCTCGGTTGACATGACACCGCCGGAACAGAGCCTGGCGAACATGCCAGAGGAACTCCTGCTCGATGTCGGCGTTGCGGTGGTCGATCCAAACATCCCTGAAGACTATGACGAACAGATTGATCGGCTCGTGCAACCGGAAGTCCGTCGGGCGGAATCTAACTACATCCCGTACGTTGCCAAGAACCTGCTCCAGGGAACCGGCAACTGGGGTGCCGTCCGTGTCGTGCCAGTGCCTACCGACGCCGTCGACCTCATGGTCACCGGTCGAATCCTTGAATCACATGGGGAACGATTACGCGTTCAGTTCGTTGTTAGCGATGCGACAGGTCGACAGTGGCTCAACAAGGAATACGTCGGCCTCGCCAGCAAGTATGCGTACGGCGATTCCCTGCCAGCCGGAACCGATGCATTCCAGACGGTGTACCGAAGGTTATCGGACGACATGCTTGTTTTCCGTGACTCGCTGACACACGAAGAGCTCGCCCGCATCCGCGCCACCGCAGAGATGCGATTTGCGCGCGGGTTTTCTCCCGATGCGTTTGGCTCTCATGTCCAGGCGCAGGAGAACGGGCTCTACGTCATCAATCGACTCCCAGCCGAGGGTGACCCTATGCTCGAACGCATCCGTCGTATCCGCGAGCGGGAGTACCTCTTCATCGACACACTCGATGAATACTTCGCAGAATTCCTTCGACGAATGTACAAGCCCTACGACGGCTGGCGAGCATCCAACTATGCCGAAACCGTGGCGTACCGCGACCTCAAGGCACAATCCAACGCGCGGATGCTGGGTGGCGCGCTCGCCATTGTCAGCGGCATCGGCGGTATCTATGGCAGCGACAACGCCTTTGTAGATGCGACCGGGCTGCTAGCGATCCCGGCGGGTGTCACACTCATCAAGAGCGCCATCACCAAAAAACATGAAGCAGCCATGCACGCAGACGTCATGCGAGAAGTCGGAACCGCAGCGGAAAGCGAACTCATGCCTTACACCATGGACCTTGAAAACCAGACTCTGACGCTGAGCGGAAGCGTCCAGGAACAATACGAGCAACTGCGTGGAGTGCTGCGCCGGCTCTATTTCGAAGACCTGCAGCTCCCACCACCGCCGGATCTTGACAAGCCGGCGAACACCGCTGTGACGGATACCACCGAGGGTGATGTGGATCTCGTTCTCAAAACTGACGGCACGGAGGCGTCCGACTGACGGACCCGCCAACCATGGCCGATCAACCGATCATCATCCAGCCCACACGACCGCCGCTATCGCATCTCGCCGATACACGCCGGGTCAAACGTGATTGGTTCAGACCCGTATGGTTGGGGACCGTAACCATTGCCCTGATCTGCGCGCTAATTTGGGTATTCACCCTCGAGGCTCCCCGGGTCGAGCCCAGCAGTAACGCGACCAGTCAATCGACATCCCCGAATCAGGACATCGTAAGGCCCACCCACACACCCTTTGCCGATCTTGAATATGAGCGACAGTTGACCGCGGCCAAAGCAAAACTCGAGTCGCTGGTGGAGACACAGATAGCGCTCAAGGAGTCCATGCAGGTCGGTGAATGGGGAACCAATGCCTATCAGGCGGCTGTAACGAAAGCCACCGACGGTGATGTGGCCTTTCAGGAGAAGCGTTACGAAGCTGCTTACCTCGCCTACGATGAAGCCGCAGCGGCGTTTACCGCGCTACAGACGCGGGGTGAAGCGCTGTTTGAAGAGCACGTCAAAGCGGGCCAGTCTGCACTTGACCTGCGAAACACTGTCACCGCAACGCGTGAATTCGAGGCTGCGCTCATCATCCGCAAGGACGACCCAGTGGCCTTGGCAGGGCTTTCCCGAGCACGACAGTTACCCAAGGTGATCGAACTCCTCAGACAAGCCACCAATCATGAGCTGACAGAGAATTGGCAGGCAGCCCTCGCCGCCTACGATCAAGTGGCCCAACTCGACCCACAGACTGTGGGTCTCACCGCATTACGCGCCAAGGTGGGCAGCTTGACCACCGAGCAGCAGATCAAGAGCCAGTTGACCCAAGGGTTCGCTGCGATGAAGGCGCAGCAATTTGATCGCGCTCGATCCGCATTCAATCGAGTACTGGCACTGGATCCTGGCAATTCGGTGGCGTCCGGGGCGCTCGCACAAGTCAGCAATCAGGGAGATATCAATCGAATCAAGTCTGGAGAGCAGGCAGCGCTTTCCGCTGAAGCACGAGAAGACTGGGCCGGTGCCAGGAAGGCCTATCAAGCCGTGTTGGCCATAGATGGCGCAATCGAGTTCGCTCGCACCGGTCTGGTACGAATCGACGCTCATGCTCGCGCCACCCGCATCCTGGCAAAGGTCCGGACAGAACCGGACAAACTGTCGTCTGCCAAATTGTTTGCCGAGGCCAAAAGCGTGCTGCAGGAAGCGCGAACGTTGCAACCGGGAGGAGCGACGCTGAAAGGCCATATAGAGGCTGTCACCAAGCTACTTGCGCGTTACTCGAATCCAATCGATGTGACGATCCGATCTGATGGCAAAACCGATATCGTGCTGTCGTCTGTGGGCAAACTCGGATCATTTGCTGCCCGCACAGTGAATTTGCGTCCAGGCGAGTACACCATCATTGGCAGCCAGAACGGCTGCCGCGACGTACGCAAGACCATTATCGTCAAGCCGGACATGGATGACGTATCGGTTACCTGCAACGAGGTGGTTGATCCTTGAACGACCAAGTCCAACAGGCTGACAAGGCCGCTAACGGTAGCGTGAAGATTTCCGCTGCCACCTACCAGCCCTACGTCCCGCCTACGGCTACCAGCCAATTTCGACCTTGGCATGCCATAACCGCAGTAGTGCTGTTCGCAGCGGGCCTCGCCCTCTTTTTCCTGTTTACGGCCCGCTCGGTCGCTCTGGATTTTTCTGCATCGCCAGGCGAGGTTGACGTCGATGGCGGTTTTTCCATCGCTCTGAGTGGCGTTTGGCTATTACGCCCTGGCGACTACACCATCGAGGCTACTGCCCCTGGCTACGAGCCACTTTCGACCACCATCACCGTCGGACACGAACGCAATCAGCGCCACCCCCTCAAGTTCATACCGTTGCCTGGTGTGATCGACTTTGTTACCGAGCCATCAGGCGCCAGCGTTAAAGTTGACGGGACAATTCTTGGCGACACACCACTGCGCGGCGCCTCAATAACCGCCGGGAGTCGAGAAATCGTCTTTTCACATCCCCGCTATCAAACCCAGGCCATTGAGTTCACGGTGAGTGGCCATGAAGAGCATCAAACCGTCAATGCCAAACTGTTGCCAAACTGGGGCAACGTCGCAATCAGCAGCACACCCGCTGGCGCACAAATCCACATCGACGGAGAACCGACTGGAATCGTCACACCGGACTCTGTCGAGATTATCGCTGGTGAACGGGAAATCTCGGTGCACCTCAAAGGTTATCGAACCGCTCGGCAACGAATCGTCGCCGCAGCACAACAAGAAGACACACTGGCCGACTTCAAGCTGGTTCAGGCAGATGCAGTACTTCGCGTGACTTCGAGCCCGGCCGGGGCTGGCATCACGTTGAACGGGGAGTACGCAGGCGAAACACCACTGGTCCTGGAATTGCGGGCAGGCCAGCACCTCAACGTGGAAGCGTTCCTGCGCGGTCACAAGCGCGCCTCAACCTCTGTGACGCTGCAGCGAGATACCACGACACCGGTCGCCCTTTCACTGGTCCGCGAAACCGGACAGGTGGTGATCGCAGCAGAACCCGCTGGGGCATCCCTGACAATCAACGGCAAATCCAGGGGCGATGCCAATCAGACCCTCTCCCTGTCCACCGAACCGCAGCGTATTAAAATCGCACTCGCAGGGCATGCTGGCTACTCGACCACTGTCACACCTCGAGCTGGCCTCGTGCAGACCGTCAAGGTCAAGCTATTAACCACGGCTGCTGCTCGTCTCGAACGCATGAAGCCGGAATACACGAGCAAGGCTGGGCCAATGATGGTTCTGTTCCAGCCGGGCAAGGTTCAGCTTGGCGCATCCCGCCGCGAGCCGGGTCGTCGGGCGAATGAAAACCTGCGCGACGTGACCTTGAACCGCCTCTTCTACCTCGGCAAACACGAAGTGACCAACGCTCAGTTCCAACAATTCGCCACCGGCCATGATTCGGGTGAATTCGAGAGCAATCCACTCAACAAGGACACCCAACCTGCCGTCAACATCGGCTGGCATGATGCCGCCTTGTATTGCAACTGGTTGTCGACCCAGGAAGGGCTGCCTGCCTTCTACCGCGAAGAATTCGGCAAGGTTACCGGCATGAACAGTGATTCGATCGGCTATCGATTGCCCTCGGAAGCAGAGTGGGCCTTGGTCGCACGTCACGTTGCTGACGGACAGCCTCAGCTGCGTTTTCCGTGGGGTGACAACATGCCGCCACCGGATCGGCATGGCAACTATGCCGATCGAGCGGCGTCCCATATCGTGGGTCGCATCATCTTTCAATACAACGACAATCACGTGGTCACGGCGCCAGTTGGTAGCTACAAGCCCAACGCCAAAGGTATCCATGATCTTGGTGGGAATGTCGCTGAATGGATCCACGACTTTTATGCCAGTGGGGACGCCAGCGCCATTACCGGCACACTGGGGCCAACCAGTGGTGAATATCATGTCATCAGCGGTTCAAGCTGGATGCACGGCACGATTACGGATCTGCGCCTGGCCTTTCGTGACTACGGGGTCGATGGACGCCGTGATGTTGGCTTCCGGGTTGCGCGCTTTGCTGAGTAATCGAGCTGAAGTAATAAAGCTGAGAAAAAAAATGAGTAACAAGATGACCAACAGACGTCGCGTAGCCCAGCTCAGAGTCATGGTGGGCGCATTGATGGGGCTCCTGGCAAGCGTGCAGTTCACAGCCGCCCAGGCAGAAGAAGCCAACGCTTCAACGAATCCGGAGCCTGCATCGACGAGCGCAGCACCTTCGCAAAAGGACGCGGAAAAGAGTCAACAGCCAGCTATCAAGACCGCCAAAGCACCGGATGAATTCTCACCCAGTGAAGAAATATCCGAAGACTTCGCAGTTTCCTTTCCTGTGGACATATGAGCATGCAACGACAGATTCCCTTCGAATTCGTGTATCAAATCAGCGCGCTGGTCATCTCCGTGATATTCGTCCATCTGATCTACGTGACGATGATCCGACCGAATGCAGAAGCAATTCTCCAGGAGAGCGCTGAACGCTCGGCTAAGGGAGAACCCTACGTTCAGGCTCCTTCGCTGTATGTCATATTAAGAGACTATGAGCAGGAGTCCTGTTTCATACTGATGTTCTGGGCGATTGCCATCATGGGTTATAAGGGACGGCAATCCTTGCATGAACGTACGCTGCTCACCGAGGATCTCCTGCAGGTAACCGAGGGCACGAGTATCTTGCCGGAGGATGCGAGGCAGTACATTCGCCCGTTGCAGGCATTGACGCCTGACACCCAACAACTACTGGTTCCCCGGGCATTGCTGGCCGCCCTCCTTCGTTTCACTTCAACACGCAACGTTCATGATGTCGCTGAAGCCGTCAAGTCAGTCTGTGAAACCGAATCTGATCGCCTCGAAACAGAACTTTCCATGGTCCGGTACATCGCGTGGGCGATTCCTTCCATAGGATTCATCGGTACTGTACGTGGCATCGGTGATGCACTCAGCCAGGCCCACAAAGCAGTCGCAGGTGATATCTCGGGTGTCACGGCAAGCCTTGGTACCGCGTTCAATTCCACGCTGATCGCTTTGCTCATCAGCATGGTGATCATGTTCATGATGCACCAGCTGCAGCTTTTGCAGGAACGACTGGTACTGGAAACACAGTCGTACACCGATCTGCACCTCGTGCGTCATCTTCAGGTACGTGAGTCGTAACACGATGGCACAAATACTTGACCTCGACGACTGGACTCTCTCCCTGTATTCGGAGGGTGAGATGCGCTACAGCGAACCAGCCGCCGCCCTGGATACCCGCGGCAATATCACATTCGGCCGAGCTGCCATGGCAGAGTCGCGAATCCAACCGCGACGTGTGAACTTGAGTTATCTGTCACGGCTCAATGCGGAACCGCTGCCACAACCCTTCCAGAATGCTCGGAATCATGCAGACCTTCTGTACCACCATCTAGTCGCGGTCGTGCAAGCCCATCCATCGCTCAGACGTGATCCCGTGCTGGTGACCGTTCGCAGCGCAACGACTCCCGAACAATTGGGTCTGGTGCTTGGCATCGCTGAGCAGTGCGGCATTCGAGTCGGCGCATTTGTCGATCGCAGCGTAGCCACCATTGCGAGTTATGGCGCCCGCCTCGTCCGAAGTGCTGAACACGTTGCGCTGGAATTCGGCGCCGTACAGGGTGAGCTCTGTCATGCGACGGTTACAAACGATGCATCACGCAGTCGACTCCGAGAATTTCCGGGACAAGGACTCAGTCAGATCCAGGACGGCTGGGTCAACATCATCGCCGACCACTTCATACGGTTCAGCCGCTTTGATCCCCTGCACGCCGCAACCACCGAACAGCAACTGTACGACACCGTGTATGCCTGGTTCGGAACTGGCGAGCCGCAAGGGGCCATTACTGTTGAGCATCAACGGGAAACGCGCCGAGTCGAAGTACAGGCCGATGAACTGCGTCGCAAGCTGCAGGAGCGGATCGGGCCGATGCTGACTGAATTGGCGGGCAGCGCCGCTATCTACCTGGGTCCGAATGCAAGCTCTACTCCCCTGCTCACGGCGCTGCTGCGGCAATCAGGATTCCTGGTTCATGTGCAAAGTCGCGCCCGAGTACTGCAGTATGTCGAACAACATGTCAGCGCACTGATTAACGCGGAAGAAGTACGGTTCCTGAGAACCCTGCCCCTGGTACCGGGACAGACATTCTTTGCCAATCCCCCGACCGCCGAACCTGCGACAGCTCAAACCTCGCGACCCACCGCACGAACGCTCGCGAAGTCGATTCCAGGGCGCCCAACACATGGGCTGCACAGTACGATCGCCTATCCCATTGGTAGCTCTGAATTGCCGGTGGATCTGGTCGGACCGGAGCCTAGGTCCGGGGTAACCCTCGACATTAATGGCCGATTGTTCACCCTGATCGAGGTGCGATCGTGATGACAGGTTTTTGTTAGATGGCGCGCAAGCGTGACAACGTCATGTCGTCTCTGGCGTTTCTGGATGTCATGTCCTGCGGCTTTGGCGCAATCGTGCTGGTTTTCCTGATCATGAATCACACAACGTCGCGTGATGGAAAGATCGTGAACCAGGATCTATACGCAGAACTGCGAATGCTCGATTACCAGGTGCAACAGGGAGAGCGTGAACTGGCAGAGCTGGCCACCAAGGTCGACGACCGCCGCCGCAAGATCGATGCTGCCGATAAGCGACTCCAGGCTGATGAAGAAGCACTGGACCAAGAAGCGGAATCGAAGACCAAGGACCCGGAAGAGGCCGCTGCCGAGGAGCCGACGCTCGCTGAATTGAAAGCGGATGTCGAAGCACGCGAACAGGACGTCAAACGGATGCGCGCGGCGGAACAGGGTAATGAAGGTGGCCGAGTGCTGCGCATCGAAGGAGAAGGCAATCGTCAGTACCTGACGGGCCTGCGTATCGGCGGGCGTCACATCGTGATCGCCATCGATGGCTCGGCGAGCATGCTGGATGAGTCCATCGTCAATGTACTGCGACGGCGTTATCAGACGGATGCGCAGAAACGAAAGGCACCAAAGTGGGATCGTGCTATACGAACAGTCGATTGGGTCGCGGCACAGTTGCCGCTCGATGCCAACTTCCAGATCGTGGTCTTCAACAATGAGTCAACCTCCCTGTCCACGCCGGGCTCGTTCGGATGGACACCGGTTGGTGATGGTAACCAGCTTCGCAAGAGCCTTGAAGCGTTGCGCCAACATATTCCCAACGAAGGGACCAGTCTCGAGAACCTGTTCGTTCCTCTGCGCTCCATGATGCCGATGCCTGACAACGTCTACCTGTTGACCGATTCCCTGCCCACTCAAGGGGCGCAGAAACCGCGCAGTGCAACGATCACCGGCAAGGATCGACTGGACCTGTTTCGCGAGGCTCGCGTCAAGATGCCGAATAACATTCCGATCAACGTGATCATGTTTCCCATGGAGGGTGATCCTTTTGCAGCGGGAGCATTCTGGAATCTGGCCCGTTCATCGGGCGGTGCTTTCCTCTCGCCTTCGAAGGACTGGCCGTGAGCCGTCGACAACGTCGCGTGGCACCAGAAACGTCGCTGGCGTTTCTCGACGTCATCTGTTGCGGCTTCGGCGCGATCATCCTGTTGCTGATGATCACCAAAGTCACCGAACCCGTAGTTCTGGAGCAAAGTGCCATTGATCTCGAGGGGCAGGTCGCCCAGCGGGAAAACGCCGTATTCGAGATTCGTGGGCAGGTCGAAGAACTGACCCGACAACTCAATCTGTCGGAGGCCACCCTGGCTGACAAGCTGCGCATGCTGGCGGCGTTGCGCATCAGCATCACCAGATTCAAGGGCGAACACCTCGCCACCGAAGCCACGCTCGATGAAGAACTCAAGGCACGACAGAAACTCGCGTCCATCAAACAATCATTGACCGACGAGATGGAGCGGCTACTGGGCGCCGGTTTTACACCTCAGAACGATCTGGTCGGTGGCATTACCGTGGACAGTGAATACGTCATTTTTGTCATCGACACTTCAGGCAGCATGCAGAGCATGGCCTGGCCAATGGTCATACGAAAGGTGCAAGAGGCGCTTGCGGTCTATCCCAATCTGAAAGGTATTCAGGTGATGAGTGACGAGGGCGATTACATGTTTCCGGGGTTTGCCGGGCAGTGGATTCCGGACAGTCCAGCCAGACGCCAAAGCATCATCTCGACCCTACGCACCTGGGCGCCGTTTTCCAACTCCAGTCCGGTTGAGGGCGTACAGGCAGCGATCGACGATTTTTTTGCCTCGGACAAACGGATCAGTCTTTATGTCATGGGCGATGACTTCACCGGAGAGTCCATCGAATCGATCGTCGATGAAGTCGATGCCATCAACAGTCAGGAAAATGGCGACCGTCGCCGCGTTCGCATCAACGCGATCGGCTTTCCGGTTTATGTTGACCGGCCAAACATCCGTACCTATCGGTTTGCTGCCATGATGCGAGAACTCGCTTGGCGCAATGAAGGCACTTTTGTCGGCCTGGCGGAATTGCAGTAGATTGGAAACCCACATGCGTAAGCGGATGACATCTGAATGATCAACTCACCCCGCTTTGCACGTGGATGGATGTTTGTGCTGCTGGCACTGGGCGCGTGTGCCTCCCCAAAGATTTCCATGGAAGGCGACTTCCCCGTCCCACTGGTCAACCCCTACCCGGTCACGGTCGGCTGGGTGCTTGATGAAAAGCTCCTGTCATACACCCACAGCGAAAAAGTCAATCGTGGCAGCGATTGGGTCATCAAGGTTGGTGCAGTGCAGCAGGGGATGTTCGATAGCTTGTCCAAAGGCATGTTCAAGGAACACGTCTTTCTGAAGGAAGAAAAAGCCGAGCCACCGGTAAAAATCATCTTCGTGCCATCCATAGAAGAGTTACAGTTTTCAACGCCTTCGCAGACTCGCTCGAAGTACTTCGAAGTGTGGATCAAATACAAGTTCAAACTGCTGAATGCTGACGGTTCACTGCGGGGAGAGTTTCCGTTGACCGCTTATGGCAAGGCTCACACGCAGAACTACTCGGTAAATACCACGTCATCTGCGCTCGAAGAGGCTACCAATGCAGCCTGCCGGGACGCGATGGCGTTTTTTGCACTGCAATTCCGAACGCTACCGCCAGTCAAGACCTGGCTCGATGAAGAAGGCCTGGGGGGGTGAACATGTCCGTGATCATTCGGCTACTGGCAGTTGCGCTAACGGTTGCGTTTTGCGGTGGGTGTGTGACGGCGCGGGTTGAAGAAATTCGCGAAGGCCATACCGAGATGGCCGCTGGCGATACGGTCGCGGTGCTGGGACGACGCGATCGACCCAGTGCCGCTGAAACCGAACTCGATTTCGTTGACTGTGTTTCGAAGAACATGGGTGGCAGCGATGGCGTTTCCGTCATCCCGGATCGAACCTTTCGCGACACCCTCTTTCCGTGGTTCGAGCCCCGCACTGCACCAGTTAACACCCGTGACCTGCCAGACCTCATCGGTCACCCGACTTTTATCGAACGGCTCGACAGCATCGGCATCAAGTACGTGGTCTGGATCGAAGGCTCAACACGTCGGACTGACTCGGCGGGCTCCATGAGCTGTACGGTTTCACCAGCGGGTGGAGGATGCTTCGGATTCCTCACCTGGGAGAACGACTCGGAGTACGAAGCGTCGATCTGGGATCTCAAACAGCGTCGCACCGTGGGCAAAGTCAGTTCGGATGCCGTCGGCACGTCGTACATGCCCGCGTTGATCGTGCCGGTACCGATCATCGCGCGGGTCAAGAACTCTGCCTGTACTTCCCTGGCGGACCAGTTGAAGACATTCCTGACGACCGATTCCTGATCGGGATCATCCCAACAATCGCGGTCTGGAGACCGCTCCCACAAGAGACCACTCCCACCAGGAGACCACAAAGTCACGATACCCAATGTCTGTGGGAGACCGCACAAAGTCACGATACCCAATGTTTGTGGGAGCGATCTCCTGATCGCGATCTTCGATGACACCGACAATCGCGGTCGGGAGACCGCTCCCACCAAAAGACCGCTGAAATCGTCAGACTGTGTTGGTTGCGCGTCTGCAGCTTTAACGATTATTGTCGAATCAAGGCTGGGAGCATCACAACGATCAGGATGGACGCATCTCCACAACCTCACCTTCAAATCGTTCAGGCTCAACGGCGTACCACTCGGCCAATGAGACCTTGTGCTTGCCGTTGCACAGATCGCACATTTCATAAAAGGTTGGCCGGCCCGGATCGGCGAAGATTATTCGCTTGACGCCTGCATCGAAGGCCCGGTCCACCATCTTGGCCAGTGGTTTCACCAGTTCGTCCCAGAAGCAGATATCTGAGCCAACGACGATATCGAACTCGCCCAGCTCTTCGGTGGTGATCTTCTTGAAGCTCTTGATCAGCGGAGCGATCTCGACATTGTTGAGCTCCGCCAGCACATTCATGTAGGGAAAGACTTCCTTGTCGATATCCAGTGCGGTGACCTTGCCATTGAAACGCGAGGCACAAAATATCGACAAAGGTCCCCACCCACTGCCAACTTCCAGGACGCGGGAGCGGGTCGGAATCGGTCGATGCTGAAGATAGTCCATAACCAGATAACTGGAGTGCCATGGACGGTGGCCATGCACAGATGGCTGATACCGCTTTTTCATTTGCCGGATCAGCTTGTGTTTGTTTTCCAGCAGGTAGATGCCATAGGCCTGATAGAGATACGGTTCGGGAGAACGTTCGAGTTTAGGCATGTTGAGTAGAGGTGTGTCCTTTAAGAATCAGGCGCGAGATGTCTTCATGGCGCGCGAAAGCCGCGCAGTGTAGCAAGGCGCCTGAATCGAATCGCTGCAAAATATCATCTGGAACGGGACTGCAAATATAGACACTCTGGCTCAGCCCGTGCCTGATGCTTAATGTTGACTAAAACACTCGGGTATTCGGGTCACTTAAGCTAAACTCTGCGCCACAATTGATGAGTTTTTTTCTGCGTGGCCAACGAAACGATTGAACAACGTCTCTCCCACGAGTACTCCGCCGGATTCGTGAGTGCTGTTGAAGCCGATACGTTTCCGCCAGGTCTGAGCGAAGACGTGGTCCGGGCCATATCAGCGCGCAAGCACGAACCCGCCTGGCTGACCGAGTGGCGACTGCGGGCATTTGCTTATTGGCAGTCGATGCCCAAACCAGAATGGGCGCACCTGCACTTCCCGCCGATCGATTTCCAATCAATCTCCTACTACTCGGCGCCAAAGAGTCAGGCAGATGGTCCTCGCTCGCTCGACGAGGTGGACCCGGAGCTACTGAGAACCTACGAAAAACTCGGCATTCCGCTGCACGAACGCGCCGCACTGGCAGGCGTCGTACCGGATCCACTCATACCGACTCGCCCGGATGTCGCAGTCGACGCCGTGTTCGACAGCGTTTCGATCGCCACCACATTCAAGGATCGACTGGCGGAAGCTGGCGTGGTGTTTTGCCCACTGTCTGAAGCGGTCCACTCACATCCGGAACTGGTCCAGAAATATCTCGGCAGTGTAGTCCCGCAACGCGACAACTTTTACGCCGCCCTCAACAGCGCCGTGTTCAGTGATGGCTCATTCGTGTA
The DNA here is from genome assembly GCA_043719475.1 of Gammaproteobacteria bacterium. GTDB lineage: Bacteria > Pseudomonadota > Gammaproteobacteria > Pseudomonadales > Azotimanducaceae > SYFY01. The sequence continues at coordinate 15,851 of JAYSTS010000269.1, forward strand.
CATCCCACCTGGGGTCCGTTGCCCGATGGAGCTATCGACTTATTTCCGCATCAATGCGCGCAACACGGGACAGTTTGAGAGAACACTGATCATTGCTGATCGCGGCGCGTACGTCAGTTACCTCGAGGGCTGCACAGCACCCATGCGCGACGAGAACCAGTTGCATGCCGCTGTGGTTGAACTGGTTGCACTCGAAGATGCTCAGATCAAGTATTCAACGGTACAGAACTGGTATCCCGGTGATGCGCAAGGACGTGGTGGCATCTACAACTTCGTCACCAAACGTGGCACTTGCCTGGGCGATCGTTCGCGAATCTCCTGGACCCAAGTCGAAACGGGCTCGGCAATCACCTGGAAGTATCCCAGTGTTGTCCTGCGTGGCAACGACAGCGTCGGAGAGTTCTATTCAGTCGCCCTGACCAACAACTACCAGCAGGCCGACACTGGCACCAAGATGATCCACCTTGGCCGTAATACACGAAGCACGATTGTCTCCAAAGGCATCAGCGCAGGACACAGTCAGAACAGCTATCGCGGCCTGGTCCGCATGTCGCCGACAGCAGTCGGCGCACGCAACCACACCCAGTGCGACTCTTTGTTACTGGGACGCACCTGTGGCGCCCATACCTTTCCGTATATCGAGAGCAGCAACCCGACGGCGACTATCGAACATGAAGCCACCACTACGCGTGTCAGTGATGAGCAGTTGTTCCTGTGTGCACAGCGTGGCATTGATGCGGAAAAAGCCGTGAGCATGATCGTCAACGGATTCTGCAGAGAGGTGTTTCGTGAACTGCCCATGGAGTTTGCCGTCGAAGCCGGAAAACTTCTGGAAGTCAGCCTTGAAGGAGCGGTTGGATGAACCTGCTGGAAGTCAGAGATCTGCACGCGAATGCCGGCGACAAACCCATTCTCAAGGGATTGAATCTGACCATCGGCGCCGGCCAGGTACACGCTATGATGGGCCCCAACGGCTCAGGAAAATCAACCCTTTCACACGTACTGGCTGGCAAACCCGGTTATACGGTAACGCAGGGTGAAGTGCTGTTTGACGGCAAGGACCTGCTGGTCATGGAAGCCCAGGAACGTGCGTGCGCAGGTCTGTTTCTTGCGTTTCAGTATCCAGTTGAAATTCCTGGCGTCAGCAACATGGAGTTTCTGCGTACCGCCGCGCAAGCCCGAGCCCGAGCACTGGGTCAGGAACCACCAGCGGCGGTCGAACTCATGCGCCGATTGCGAGCAATTTCAAACGACCTTGACATGAATCCGGACTTTCTCAAGCGTGGAGTCAATGAAGGTTTCAGTGGCGGAGAAAAGAAGCGTAACGAAATACTGCAGATGAGTTATCTCGAGCCGAAGCTCGCTATCCTGGATGAAACTGATTCAGGGCTGGACATCGATGCGCTGCGGATCGTCGGCGAGGGGGTCACACGCTATCTGCAGGCCCATCCTGAATCGTCGGTCCTGCTGATCACTCATTACCAGCGACTGCTTGATCACATCGTTCCCGACGTCGTGCATGTGCTTTCCAATGGCACCATTGTGGAAAGTGGAGATCGCAGCCTCGCCTTGAAACTCGAAGAACGCGGGTATGCCTGGCTGGATGCCGGCTGATGGGCACTGGCACGTGGTTACAGGGCCGGGTCGATCCATCCATGGGACAAGATCTGCAAACGCTGGTCACATCCCCTAAATCAACCGCGTTGGCGCGCGAACACTGGAAATACACCAGGATCGACAAGATCACAGCGTTGCTGGACGGATTGGGAGACGCTCCGCCAGCAGGCCTCAACGGTCTCGGACAGCCTGGTCTAACCGTGGCTTTCGACGTACAGCCTGACGACCGCGAACTCGCTCTCCTGCGCGCTCGAAGTACCTACTGCCCGGCCACAGCAAAAGCGCTGTTGACTGCTCGCAGTATTGACCGTGTAGTGATTGAAGAAGACCTTCAGGAACCGCTAGTCGTATTGCGGACTGATGCTCGAAGACCACTGATGATCAGCATAACGCAAGGGATTTCGGCTCGAATCCACGACCTTTCCACCAGCGACAGTGGCTGGCTCATTGTTGAGCAACAGGCGGATTCGAAACTCGATTTCACAAGACTGCACACGCCGACTGAGGCGGCGCGATGGCATCAACTGCAATTCGTTTTGAATCGTAATGCCGCACTGTCTCTGCAACACTATTGTACGGGTACGTCACTCAGCCGGCTGGATGTTTTCATCGGCCTGATGGGCTCCGGGTCAAGCGCAGATGTCCAGAGTTGCTGGATGGCGGATGAGAAGGATCACCTCGATCAGCAATGGCACGTCGAACATCATGCACCACACACCCGCAGCGCGCAGGTACAACATGGCATCGCGGATGGCAAAGCGGTCACCACCTATCGTGGTCGGATTTTCATCGGCGTGGATTGCCCGGATGTCGATGCGTCATTGATCAACAGGAATCTGTCGCTGTCATCGTCTGCGGTCTGCAACACAAAGCCGGAACTCGAAATCAATACCGACGATGTCCGGTGCAGTCACGGCGCAACCGTTGGCCAGTTACCCGAAGAGAGCGTGTTCTACTTCCAGTCACGAGGTGTTGATCGCGAGACCGCTCGCCAGATGCTGGCCGCCGGTTTCATCAATCAATGTCTGCGTGGTGACCTGGCAGATGTCGCACGATTGAGAATGCTTGGGATCGCCAATGAGTAGGTACTCCATTCGCGCAGATTTCCCGATCCTTGATTCGCAGATCAACGGTCATCCCTTGTGTTATCTGGACAACGCTGCCACCACCCAGAAGCCGGCCATGGTCATCGACGCCATGAGCCACTATTACCGTGAAGACAATGCCAATGTGCATCGGGCAGCACACACGCTGGCTGAGCGCGCAACCAACGCCATCGAGTCGGCTCGGCTAAGTGTTGCCCGGTTCATCAATGCGGTAAGTCCCGACGAGATCATCTTCACACGCGGCACCACAGAATCGATCAATCTGGTCGCCGCCGGATTCAGCCGCATCATGAAACCCGGTGACGAAATCCTCACAACGGTGATGGAGCACCATAGCAATTTTGTGCCCTGGATGATGGTGGCAAAACAAGCCGGTGCACAACTCGTGTCAGTGCAGGTTTCACCGGATGGAGAAATTGATCGCGATGACTTCAGAAGCCGATTGACGGATCGCACCCGACTCGTGGCGTTTGCCCATGTCTCCAATGCACTGGGCACCGTTAATCCGATTACCGATCTCATCAGCGATACTCGGTCCCGAAGCGATGCCTGCATCCTGATCGATGGGGCACAGGCCATACTGCATCTGCAGGTTGATGTGCAGGCTCTGGATGTGGATTTCTATGCGTTTTCCGCCCACAAGATGTACGGACCCACCGGCATGGGTGTCTTGTATGGCAAACGCCACCGCCTTGAAGCACTGGCGCCATGGCAGTTCGGTGGCGAGATGATTGAGCGGGTCACCCTGGACGACGTTACCTTCAACCGGCTGCCTTATCGTTTCGAAGCCGGCACACCAAACATCGCCGGCGCCGTTGGCCTGGGTGCGGCCATCACCTATCTCGAACAGATTCCAAGGACTCAACTGCTGGCGCAGGAAGCGCATCTGGTTGAAGAAGCCGTAACCGAACTGGCGCGCATGCCAGGGGTCAAATTGATCGGCCAGCCAGCTCATCGGCTGGGTGTGGTGTCGTTTGTGGTCTCTGGTGGACACGCCCATGACGTTGGCACATTGCTCGATCAGCAAGGTGTCGCGGTTCGTACGGGTCATCACTGTGCGATGCCGTTGATGGATCATCTTGGGGTGAATGGCACGGTGCGAGCATCCTTCAGCCTGTACAATGAACGCATCGATCTGGAGCGCTTTCTACTCGCCATGCGCAAAGTTCTGACTTTCCTGTGACCCGCCTTCCTGTGACCATCTTCCTGTGACCATCTTCCTGTGACAAAAGGAGACGAACCAATGACAGTTTCCACTTTCGATCCACAAGCCATCACGGTCAGTGAACAGGCCGCAAAACATCTGCGTGCCCAACTTGCCATGCAGCACAAAGCCCATCTCCGTCTGGGGGTCAAAGAGAGCGGCTGCAATGGTTACAGCTACTACCTCGACTATCTTGATGCACCGGCGGCCAATGATGTGGCCATTCGTGTCGACGATGAACTATCAATTCATGTTCTTCCCGACGATCTGCCCATGGTGCGTGGCACCCGCGTGGAATTCGTGCGCGACGGTTTGAACTCAACCCTGCAATTCAAGAACGCCAATGCCACCAGTTATTGTGGCTGTGGCGAGAGCTTCTCGGTCGATCACTGATTTACGAAAAGTGCAAAGACGACTCGTCCCTGTCAATCGTGCGGTGAACGCGCGGCTGGTCCCAACCGGAGATCCGGTCACCATCCCCGGTGGGGTTTTTGTCACACTGACCCAGGACCTCGGTGGCACGTTTACCGTTGTGCATCTGGGCAACATGGCGCGTGTGGATGGTGAGGATGCAGACGCTCTTGGGCTCACACCCATTCGTCTGGAGTTCGAACAACCACGTGATGGCAAGATCGATCCGGAACAGGTCAGGACCGCGCTTTCGTCGGTTTATGATCCGGAAATTCCCGTCAATATTGTCGATCTGGGCCTTATCTACGACACCAGAATCGCCGACCACACGGTGACCGTCGTGATGACACTGACCGCACCTGGTTGCGGGATGGGGCCGGTGCTGGTGCAGGAGGTCAAATCACGCCTGGGTCGTGTACCGTTTGTGCAGCAGGTTGAGGTTGAACTGGTTTTTGATCCGCCCTGGTCACGTGAGCGAATGACTGAAGAAGCCCAACTGGAACTGGGTCTGTTCTGAGTGATGTCGGGATTTCCAGCCACACCGCTGCCAGCTTCTCTGGACGAGATACGCGATACGTTCCAGTTTTTCGACAGCTGGGAAGACAAGTACCGCTTTATCATCGATCTCGGTAAATCACTCGTCAGCATGCCCGAAGCGTGGAAGACCGAGGCCAATCTGGTACGCGGCTGTCAAAGCCAAGTCTGGCTGGTAGCCAGCTATGATGCCGACCAGGATCAACTGCAACTGGTGATCGACAGTGATGCGCATATTGTGCGCGGGCTTGTTGCGATCGTACTTGCAGCTTATCAGAACCGATCACCTCGCCAGATCACCGGATTCGATATCGAAGCACTCTTTGCTGAACTCGCGCTGCTTGCGCACCTGAGTGCGTCGCGCGGTAACGGTCTGCGGGCTATGGTGACCCGGGTCGTTGCTGCGGCGAAACTCCATTTGAACTGACGGCTGTTCGGCCCGCCAGCATGGCGCGCAGCCGGTCCTCCTCCCTACCCTGCGAATAGCCGCCTTTTGCAGCACCAAGTGGCGCCGTTACACTGGTAATGCCCCTCTCAGCGGACGTTTGCTGTAGTGTCGAACTGAACTTGATCGCTGTTTTTGGTGATGCGGTCGCAGGTTCATCAACAGGCACCGTCTCTGGCTGAAGTGCAGACTTTTTCTGCAAACCCTGTGTCGTCTGCAAACCCAGCGTCGTCTGCAGTGCGAGTGTCAGTTGTTGTTGGCGTTGCCACAACAGCGCAAAACCTGCAGACGCTGCCATCAGCAACAACACCCCCATCGCTATCAGCAGTCGAATGACATCAAATTCGCTCATCTATCCCCTCTCCTTTTCGCTGTGGCGACGACCGTTCGGTTTTTTGCTGCGCCTCATCTTTAGCTGCTTTTTTGGTGCGCGACTGATTGAGTCCCGGCCGGCGCTCGGTCGAGTTGACGCGCCAAGGATTCTGGACGATCCCGTTGACCATGATGGCCTCCGTCATCGGATTCTCTGCAGGAAGAGTAGTACGGATTTCTTTTTTTGCTGTTGAGTGGTTTCAGGCCTCTTGCCGAAGGAAAGATCAAGAAAGCCTCAACACCTCTTGAAACTGTATATTCATACAGATAATCTGGTCGACCCTGTATATAAATACAGTACTGCATGACCATAACCACTCAAACCATAACCGCCCTTCTCGAACACCCCGATCTGTGGCTGGCTGGCCGTACCGGTCGCAGGCATATCAGGCCTGGCGATAGCGAACCCAGTGGTTTCCCGCTGCTGGATCGGTACCTGCCCGGCGGCGGTTGGTCCATGGATGCAGTGAGCGAGTTCTGCCTGGCCCAAACCGGTATCGGTGAATTGCAGTTGCTGGTACCTGCGCTGGTCAGGCTCAGTCGCAAACCACGCTGGATCCTGTGGGTCAATCCACCCTTTCTGCCTTATGCGCCGGCGCTTGCGTCGCTGGGCATCCAGGTTAACCGCATATTGGTGGTACAGGCGGCGCAGGAAACACCGTCGGTACAGACGACCAAGGCATCCGCCAGGTTTTCCTCCAGTCCGGGACGTCGTTCAGGACATGCCGATCAGGGGCCTGCTCGACAAACTCTCCAACAAACTCTCCAACAAACTCTCCAGCAAAGACGCCAACAAGCCCACCAACGCACACTCTGGACACTCGAACAGGCCAGCCGCTCGGGCGCCTGCAGCATGGTGCTGGCGTGGCCGGACGAAAGCCGTCTTACCGTGCGCGATATCCAGCGCCTGCAACTGGCCGCTCGTCATGGCCGCACCATGATCACGTTGTTCCGGCCAGTTGCAGCGCTGCAAAAACCATCACTGGCAGCGCTGCGATTGCATCTGTCGACAGCCTTGAGTCCGCTGTCTGTCGGACAACGCCTGCAGGTGGATATCGTCAAGCGGCGTAGTGGCTGGCCCATACATGGCCTGTCCATCGACATACAGTCCGCTGCGGTCAGTCGTGCAGAGGTCATGGCACAACTCGAGTTCTGGCGCAGCGAGCGAACCATGCGCCTGCAAGATGCCGACCCAGCGCGCGGTTTGCTCTCAGAGCAGCAGACCTCCTTGCAGCCTTCGCGGCCCCCGCGGCCCCCGCGGCCCCCACGGATAGCACACTGATGCTCTGGCTTGGCATCTATCTGCCATTGTTCGGGCTCGAGGTTGCCCGGCAGTCGAGCCCACAGTCAGCCGATGAGAACGACCAGGCCACTGCTGCAGGTCCAGAAGTACTGGTACATGACCAGACTATCGTCGCCAGTAATGCTGCAGCACTGGCCCTGGGTATCCGCCCAGGTGTTTCGCTGGCCACTGCACAGAGCCTGTCGCCAGACGCGCTGCGGCATTTTTCGCAAAATCGTCAGCATGAACAGACACGGCTGACCTTTCTGGGCGAAGTACTCTATCGCTTCAGCGCCGATGTCAGCCTCGAAGCACCGGATGCCATCGTGCTGGAAGCAGGCCGCAGTCTGAATCTGTTTGGCAATATCCAGGCGCTCGGCACCCAGGTGACGGATATCTGCAAACAATTGGGGCACACCGCACAGATACGTGCAGCGGCAACACCACTGGCAGCACTGGCACTGGCACGCGCTGCAGCCAGTACGTTGCCACCCGTCGCGCTCAACCGCCTGGGGATTGCAGACAAGGTTGTGGAGCGATTCGCCAACATGGGGCTGACCACGCTGGGCCAGATCATGGCCCTGCCCCGCCGGGAACTGGCACATCGGTTCGGACGCGATTTTGCCAATTACCTGTTGCGACTGACGGGTGAGTTACCTGATCCGCGTACGTGCATCCGACCACGACGACAGTTTGCACAAGCCCTGCACTTGCTCGAACCATTGCGTGACAAGGCTGCGCTGCAGTGGCCCATGACACGACTGCTGGAAGCACTCAGTCAATGGCTGATCAGTCATCAGCTGGGCGCAGAAGCGATCGACTGGTCTTTCACTGCGCATGCTGCCCACACCAAGGTCAGCATGTCGGTTCGTTTTGCGCGCGCCCGACAGGAGACACGGGCCTTCCTCGGTATTTCGGAACTCAAGCTGAACGAGACCGAGCTGCCCGAAGATGTACTCAGCATCGGCCTTCAAGCCAGGCGTCTGCGCCCTTGGATAGGCCAGGCCACCACATTGTTTCCAGACATGCCGAGTGAAATGCCGGGTATGGGCCCAATCGGTAGGGGTACAGTCGGTATGGGTACAGTCGGTATGGGCACAGCCAGTCATCGGGGCGACTCGGTCGAATGCACAGAGTTGCTCGATCAACTGGGCGCAAGGCTTGGCGAACAAGCCTGCATGCGCCTGCAGGCCATCGACTGCCATGCACCTGAACTCGCCTGGCGCCCTCTACCGGCCGTCAGGAATCCACGACAGGACCTGCCACCCGTTCGTCCAGGCCAGCGACCACTCTGGATGTTTACGCCACCAAGACCGGTGTTGATAACGGATCTGACCTTGCTCGATGGTCCGGAGCGCATCCAGAGCCAATGGTGGGAAGGCTCTGTCAACCGCGACTACTACATTGCCAACCACCACAACGGAGCCCGTTGCTGGGTTTTTGTTGATCAGAAACTTGATCCAGCACTTGATCAGGCTCCTGATCCGGAACAACAGTGGTATCTCCATGGTTACTTCGCCTGATCAACCATCATCTTTTGCGCAATCGTCCTTTCTGCCATCACCATCAACCTTGGCCCCATCATCCTTTGCAGAGCTGCATGTCATCAGCAACTACAGCTTCCTGCGTGGTGGTTCACACCCGGAGGAACTGGTCGCCCGAGCTGCTGCACTCGGCTATCGCGCTATCGCCATCACCGACGAATGTTCATTTGCCGGCCTTGCCAAGGCACACATGGCCGCGAAGGAACACGATATCCGGCTGATTGTCGGTAGCGAGTTCCAGCTTGAGGAAGGTATCAAGCTCATCCTGCTGGCACCGACCCGAGCGGCCTATGGTCAGCTCTCGGCACTGATCACCAAGCTGCGCCGTCGTTCACCCAAGGGAGAATATCAGGCAACGCTCGAGGACTTTCGTTTTGGCCTGGCCGATTGTCTGGTGCTGTGGCCACCGGGCAGCGCCTGCACGCCGTTGGCGGTGCGCACCAGTGATCATCCGTTGGTTCATGCCCAGGCTTTGTCCGCACGACCCGGAATCGAAGCACTGATGGCACAGGGACAAACCCTGAAATCCTTGTTCCGGACAGAGACGCGAAACGGCCTCTGGCTGGCGCTTGAGCTCTTCCGCGATGGCACTGATCTGCATCAGACGGCTGTCGTGCTGACGCTTTCGACACGGCTCGGATTCCCCATCGTCGCCAGTAACGACGTTCACCTTCATGTCGGTGAACGACAGCCAATACAGGACATCCTCACGGCAGTGCGACTCAAGTGTGCCGTCAGCGATATCGGCACAGCCGGATTTGGCAACGCCGAACGACAGCTGCGCTCGCTGCCAGATCTCGGCAGTCTGTATCCACCGGAAATGCTGGCAGAATCACTGGCCATAACCGAACGCTGCACCTTCAGTCTCGATGAGCTGCGTTATGAATATCCGGAAGAGCTGGTTCCGCCAGGCCGCCTGGCCGGAGACTGGCTGCGTGAACTGACCTATGCCGGTGCTGCAGAACGCTGGCCCGAAGGAACACCCGCCGATGTGGTTACCCTGATCGAACGCGAACTCACACTGATTCACGAACTGGCCTACGAGTACTATTTCCTGACCGTTCACGACATCGTGCAGTTCGCTCGATCCAGGCAGATTCTCTGTCAGGGACGGGGCTCCGCAGCAAACTCCGCAGTGTGTTATTGCCTGTTCATCACCGAAGTCGATCCGGCGCGCATGCATCTTCTGTTCGAACGCTTCATCTCGAAAGAGCGCGCCGAGCCACCAGACATCGACGTCGACTTCGAACATGAGCGACGAGAGGAAGTCATCCAGTATCTCTACAAGCGTTACGGTCGTGATCGAGCAGCACTGGCGGCAACCCTCATCACCTATCGGCCAAAGAGTGCGATCCGTGATGTCGGCAAGGCACTCGGTTTTGACCTCGATCTTGTGGATCTGCTCGCCAAATCGTTGTCATGGTGGGACAAGAAGGAAGTTCTTGCCGAGCGTCTGCGGGGTATCGGCGTTGATCCGGACAGCATCCGGATTCGGCAGTTCATCGCGCTGGTCAATGAAATTCTTGGTTTTCCAAGGCATCTGTCCCAGCATGTTGGCGGCTTTGTCATCTCGCGCGGACCACTGTCACACCTGGTTCCCATCGAAAACGCGGCTATGCCGGATCGCACTGTCATCCAGTGGGACAAGAACGACCTTGAGTCCCTCGGACTGCTCAAGATCGATGTGCTCGCACTGGGCATGCTCACAGCAATTCGTAAGGCACTCGACATGGTCAGCGCCTTTCGTGGCCAACGCCTCACGATCGCCGACATTCCCGCAGAAGATCTGGACACCTATCGCATGCTGCAGCATGGTGACAGCATCGGTGTATTCCAAGTCGAGTCGCGCGCACAGATCGCCATGCTGCCGCGTCTCAAGCCGCAGCATTTTTATGATCTGGTCATTGAAGTAGCCATCGTCCGCCCTGGACCGATCCAGGGCGACATGGTGCATCCCTACCTGCGACGCCGACAGGGGCTCGAAGCGGTGCACTATTCCAACGACGACGTGCGCCGCGTACTTGAACGCACGCTCGGTATTCCGATTTTCCAGGAGCAGGTCATCGAACTGGCTATGGTGGCTGCCGGCTTCACAGCCGGAGAAGCCGATCAACTCCGGCGCGCCATGGCGGCCTGGCAACGTCGCGGGGGACTTGGTCACTTCGAAGAAAAGCTGATCAGCGGCATGTTGGCACGTGGGCACGATCGGGACTTTGCCGAACGAGTCTTCAAGCAGATCCAGGGTTTCGGGGAATACGGTTTTCCTGAATCTCACGCGGCGAGTTTTGCCCTGCTGGTCTATATCTCCGCATGGCTGAAGCGTCACGAACCGGCGGCGTTTTATGCAGGCCTGCTGAACAGCTTGCCTATGGGGTTCTATTCCCCCTCGCAGTTGATTCAGGACGCAAAGCGGCATGCCATTGAAGTGCGGCCAGTGGATGTGATGACCAGTGCGTGGGATCACACGCTGGAACCAGCCATGGCAACCGGATCACGAACCGGCGACCAGACCGGTAAAAACTCAGCGCAAGGTGCACTACGCCTTGGCCTGCGCCTGATCAAGGGTCTGAGCGAGGAGACTGCACAGCGAATCGTCGGAGCCAGACTCACTCGTGCGTTTGTGGATGCACAAGATCTCGCTCATCGCACGGGTCTGACCCGACAGGAACTGGAGTTTCTGGCCCGCGCCGGCGCACTCGCGCGACTCTCAGGTCATCGTTACCAGGCGCATTGGGATGTCGCTGGAATCGAACAACCGACTGAACTTACGCAGGTCGCGCAATCCAGCACACCGTATCAGACAGAAGTCAGTCTGCCGGCACCCCGGGAAGCGGATGAGGTGCTGCGCGACTATCGTTATCTCAGCCTGTCGTTGCGCTCACACCCGTTGGCGCTGTTGCGGAAACACCCGGCACTCAAGCGATCAAGCCGCGCACTGGATCTTCTGGAATTCCGTCACGGGCAGATGGTACAGATCAGCGGCCTGGTCACCGGGCGACAGCGTCCGGGCACTGCGTCCGGCGTCTTGTTTCTCACCCTTGAAGACGAGACCGGCAACAACAATGTGATCATCTGGCGGTCATTGCTGGAACGATTTCGCACTGCACTGCTTGGTGGCCAGCTACTGACTATCAAAGGCACCGTCGAGCGAGAAGGTGAAGTGATTCATATCGTCGCCGGCTTTGTCATTGACCATACCGGCCTGATCGGTGAACTGCTTGAAGACGAACGGGTCGGTGAGAGTTTTCGGTCACGCGACTTCAGATAGCTGAAGTCAGCAAGCTGGATCAACTCTATTTCGGAAGTCCGTTCGATGCAGCCTTGACCGTTTTGTTGTCGCTTACCACCTGATGCAGATCCTCCAGTAACAAGCGTAAGTAAGAAAGCTCCTCGCGCACGTCGGAAAGCTCAGTCTTGATGCCATGCCCAAGACCATCGATAGCCCGCTCCAGGGTCGCCAGTCTCTGGGTCAGATCGGCTTTGTCGAACAGACCACGCGCGACCGTTTCGAGCGGACGGTCAGGTGCATCAAACACTTCCTGACGGGCGCGGGCCCCGGCAGGTTTTTCGGCCTGATTATCATGGGTACCACCGAGGAACTCCTCACCGATTTCCTCTGCAACCAGGTTGACGTCTTCGCCATCGATGACATCCAGGGATTCAAGATAAGCAAACAACAGAAGTCTGTCGCACAGATTGTTGATCCGCCGCGGGACACCATCGCAGAATTCAAAGATCGATTCGAACGCCGTGGACGTGAACTTGGGAAATTCTTTCCAGCCCACCTTGCGCAGGCGGTGTTCAATATAAGTCTGGGTTTCTTCCAGGCTCAGCGGGTTCAAGTGGTAGGTGGCAATCACGCGCTGACGCAACTGCTCAAATCCTTCCGACAGAAGGGTTGCACGAAATTCCTGCTGACCCAACAGGAATATCTGCAGCAGTGGCTTCCCGTTCATCTGAAAGTTGGAAAGCATCCGCAATTCTTCAACCGACATGGCCGGCAGATTCTGGGCTTCATCGACAATCAGGAGCACGCGACGATTAGCCCGCACCTCCTGCTGAAAAGCATGTTCCAGATCTTTCAACAGTTCAGCTTTGGAGTTGGCGTGCGAGCGAATGCCGAATTCTGTGGCGACAAACTTGAGCAGATCTTCTTCATCGAGATTGGAAGTGACGAGCGTTGCAACCGCCATCTGGGATTGATCGAGATCCCGTAGCAGCGTCTGGACCAGCGTCGTTTTTCCAGTGCCCACGTTACCGGTAATGACGATGAATCCATCGGCCTGGCTCAGCCCATACTGTAAAAACGACAGCGCCCGCTTGTGCTCTTTACTCGGATAAAAGAACGAGGCGTCAGGCGACAGCTGGAATGGCTTAGCCGAGAGACCAAAATGTTGTTCGTACATTGCCAACCTGACAGCAGTTGAGGGGAAACTCTAGCCGAGATCGATGTCTATGTGGAGCAGAGAAACTGCAAATTTTCCCTGTCCTCCTGCGTGGGGAGTCGAAGTCCGCGGACTCGAACAGCCCTTAAAATGCGCTAACGACCTGCCTCGGACGGGGAATCTGCCCCATAGCCATAACCATAACCATATCCGTATCCATAGTCGTTACCAATGGGACGGGAGGTCTTGTTCAGAACCACAGATACCGAAGGTTGATCAGCCAGCAACCGCAAAGCATGTTCAACAGCATCTCGCGGCGTCTTCCCTGCTTCAATGACCAAAATGATCTGAGCCATATATTGGGCAAGCACCTTGGCTTCGGTCGTGACCAACAACGGCGGACCGTCAAATACCACAATCCGCGAGGGATCAAGCCGGGAGAGCGCACGCAGGCGGCGGCTCATGTTGTTGCTGGCGAATAATTCATCGACATTGTCTTCACGCATGCCCGACGACATCAATTCCAGACGATCGATGTTGGTTCCCAGGGTGTAGGTGTCCGGATGCACATTCGGATTCGTCAGGGCTTCGGTCAGACCTGCATAACCACCAAGATCAAACTGGCGGGACAGATCCCGCTTGGCCACGTCGGCATCGACCAACAATGCACTGCGATCGATTTCAGCGGCGATGCTGATCGCGAGGTTGGTTGAGGTATAGGTCTTGCCTTCACCCGGCAAAGCACTCGTTACCATGATGAAGTTTGCGGCACGTTGCTCGGCTCCCGGAGCCGTCATGGCCGAGCTTCCAAGTGCCTCACTTCTGCGAATGTTGAGAAGCAGGGGACGTTTGATGCGCCGTAATTCCTGGGCCAATTGATTGCGCCCCTCACTGGGTACCAGGAACCCTCTCGCTGCCATCGCTTCGAGGTCGATCTCACACCGACCGCCCAATGGCCGTCGGCGAGTGGTAATCCGTGCTTCCAGTGAGGGCACTCTGCCAGATGGTGCCAATTCCGGGCGCGCCTCGCTGCCCGGGTCCGGCTGCCCATCCTGAACCGACGCCGCTCTCTCGATCGTGCTCATAGATTCCTTGTCATGCCCTGGGTCACACCCTTGCTCACAAGTTGGGGCTATCCGTACAAGACCCCCGTTGGGAGTCGACTCTAATGCCCGCATCTTACAGGCTGAACCGAGGATCGTTGTAAGCGCTTGAAAGAACTGAGAACTCGTACGGGGAAACCCTGAAACCACGCCACAATCCGGCTGCGCAAGCCATGAAGGTGACTGACGATCCTCGGATATACTTCCAGTTCACATCTACTTCCAGCCCACAACACGGATGCTTGTGCATGTTCAACCAGTCTGACCCACGGCAGGCCCGGGTCGCGATCATTGGATTAGGATACGTTGGCCTCCCGCTTGCCGTTGAATTTGGCAAACAGCTGGACACCACCGGCTTCGATATCTCTGTCGGTCGGGTGGCCGAGCTGCAACTCGGTTCGGACCACACACGGGAGATTTCAATCGAAGAACTCCGCGATGCGGACCATCTGCATTTTTCGACGCTGGTCGAAGACCTCGCCGACTGCAGTGTTTACATTGTTACCGTTCCGACTCCCATCGATCAGTATCGTCGTCCCGACCTCGGCCCACTGCTAGCCGCCAGCAAGACCATTGGCGTGGTTCTGAAACCTGGCGACGTCGTCGTTTATGAGTCAACGGTCTATCCCGGGGCCACTGAGGAAGACTGTGTACCGGTGCTTGAGCAGGTCTCAGGGCTTACATGTAATGTCGATTTTTTTGTCGGCTACAGCCCGGAACGCATCAATCCGGGTGATCGACAACATCGTCTGCCCAACATTCGTAAGGTCACGTCGGGTTCGACGCCGGAGGCCGCAGATTTTATCGACCGACTTTATAACCTCATCATCGTTGCGGGCACCCACAAGGCGCCGAGTATTCGAGTCGCCGAAGCAGCCAAGGTGATTGAGAATACCCAGCGCGATCTCAATATCGCTCTGGTCAACGAACTTGCATTGATTTTCGAACGAATGAACATCGATACCGAAGACGTCCTGGCAGCAGCGCGCACAAAATGGAATTTTCTCGACTTTCGTCCTGGACTGGTCGGCGGACACTGCATTGGCGTGGATCCGTACTACCTGACCCACAAGGCGCAAGCATTAGGAATTCATCCCGAGGTGATCTTGTCGGGACGCAGGATCAACGACCGTCTCGGAGCGCACATCGCCGATCGTGTCGCCATGTTGATGACAGCAGCCGGCATTAACCCGGTTGGCGCTCGGGTACTCGTCATGGGTCTGGCGTTCAAGGAAAACTGCCCGGACATCCGCAATACGCGTGTCGTGGATCTCGTGCGTGGATTGACTCGCTACAACTTGAAGGTGGACGTGATCGACCCATGGGTCAGCCCGGCCACCGCTCTCCATGAATATGGCCTGCATCTTATCGACCACGCAGAACCGGACACTTACGACGCCGTAATCCTGGCCGTGAGTCATGAGCAGTTTCGTTCGCTCGGCCGAGACGTACGCAAACTGGGTCGCGATGCCTGTGTCATTTTTGACGTCAAACATGTGCTGCCACGAGACATTGTGACGGCACGGTTGTAGGCGCGAGCCCCGCTATACCATGAAATATCTTGTTACCGGCGCTGCCGGATTTATCGGCTCCGCCACGGCTCATCGACTGCTTGATCGTGGGGATGAAGTGGTTGCCATCGATAACGTCAATGATTACTACGAGGTATCCCTCAAGGAAGCGCGCCTAACAAGACTTTTCAAGCGCCCGGGGTTCAGCTTTCATCGGCTTGATCTCGCCAATCGGGACGCGGTGACCGAGGTATTTAGAGCTAGCCAACCACAACGCGTGATTCACCTGGCGGCACAGGCTGGCGTCCGTTTTTCGCTGGAAAACCCCTGGGTCTACATCGACTCGAACATCACGGGTTTCATGAACATCCTGGAAAACGTGCGGCAACAAGGGTGCGAACACCTGGTGTTCGCCTCGTCCAGCTCGGTTTATGGCGCGCACACCAACATGCCGTTCTCACCTCACCACGGGGTCGACCATCCGTTGAGCATGTATGCAGCTTCGAAAAAATCCAACGAACTGATGGCCCACACTTATGCTCACCTGTTCCGCGTTCCGGTAACGGGATTACGGTTTTTCACGGTATACGGCCCTTGGGGTCGACCGGATATGGCCCTCTTCCTGTTCACGCGCAAGATCCTCGCTGGCGAGCCAATCGACGTCTACAACCACGGACATCACACCCGCGATTTCACCTACATCGACGACATCGTTGAGGGGATCACTCGGGTTGTTGATCGACCCGCCAAACCGGATCCAGATTGGGATGCCAACAATCCGGATCCAGCCAGCTCATCGGCGCCTTATCGCATCTACAACATCGGTGGTAACAATCCGGTTCAGCTGTCGCACTACATCAAGGTCCTTGAGCAGGTCCTTGGCAAACCGGCCAAGCTGAATCTGCTACCACTGCAACCTGGAGATGTTCCGGACACCTATGCGAGTGTGGAAGACCTCGTTCGTGATGTTGGTTACAAGCCGGACACGCCGATTGAGACGGGCATCGCCAACTTTGTCAGCTGGTACAGGGAATACTACGGACCAAACAACACTTGAGCTGAGCGCATCTGGGTTACCACTCAATCAAGCACCGCAACGGCTATGGACGCAAAAACAAGATGACGAACCGAAAACAAACCATTCTGGTTACCGGTGGCGCCGGTTATATCGGCAGCCACATGTGTGTGGAGCTGTTACAAGCCGGCTACGAGGTTGTGGTACTGGATAACCTGTCGAACAGTAGCCGTCGCTCCCTACAAGCGGTAGAGACGATTACCCAGCGCAAACTCGAGTTCATTCAAGGTGACATCCGTGACACCGCAGTGCTTGCAGACATCTTCGCCAAACATACCATCGACGCCGTCATCCATTTCGCAGGACTGAAGGCAGTTGGCGAATCCGTTTCGGAGCCCCTGCGTTACTACGACAACAACATGCACGGCACCCTGTCGCTGATCAACGCCATGGGCACCGCAGGCGTAAAAACACTGGTGTTCAGTTCCTCGGCCACGGTCTATGGCATTCCCGAACAGGTTCCTGTCAGTGAAACCGCGCCCACCGGCGCGATCAACCCCTACGGTCAGACCAAATTGATGGTCGAGTTCGTCCTGCAGGATCTGTATCGCAGTGATCCAACCTGGCGAATCTCGATACTGCGCTACTTCAACCCTGTAGGTGCTCATGCGAGTGGTGAAATCGGCGAAGACCCGCGCGACATTCCCAACAATCTGATGCCCTACATCAGTCAGGTCGCCGTTGGTCGGCTCGCCCGACTGCGAGTGTTCGGCAGTGACTATGACACGCCAGATGGTACCGGTGTGCGTGACTACATCCACGTTGTCGATCTCGCCCGCGGCCACTTGGCGGCGCTCGGCTATCTCTCTCAAGGGCCGCGGATTGCGGTGCACAATCTTGGCACCGGCCGAGGCTATTCGGTTCTGGATGCGGTAAAAGCGTTTGAACGAGCGAGCGGCAAAGCGATCCCCTACGATCTGTCCGACCGCAGACCGGGAGATGCCGGCAGCACCTACGCCAATCCGGATAAGGCGCAGACTGAACTTGGCTGGCAGGCCGAATACGATCTTGACCGCATGTGCGCTGATGTGTGGCGCTGGCAAAGTCGGCACCCTCAGGGCTACGACGACTGAGCTTCAGCCCGCGCTTACGATCCGCCGGGTTCCTCAGGTAACATGGCAGCCCGCCCGGAGGGGTGGTTGAGTGGTTGAAAACACCGGTCTTGAAAACCGGCGTAGGTTTATCCCTACCGTGGGTTCGAATCCCACCCCCTCCGCCAATTTAATTACCTATGTCATTGATTTATAAAGGAACATAGCCAACATCTCTCGACTTGGTCCCCCAATCAGTCCCCCAAGTTGCATGCGCGCTCCCGCCGAACTCCTGATTCTTCCCGTGAAGTGGTTGCTAGAAACCGTCTTGCGCATCGACTTGTTCCTTGCCTACCTTGGTGTTGACCATGCTTGAACTGGGCAGGCCGAAATGAATAACCGCAAGCCTACGTTACTGCTCTTGGCTCTGCTGCTGTGGAGCGCAACAACTCACGCAGACGAATTCCAGTCCGCGGGGGACGCTTACAAAGCGGGGAATTATCAGGAAGCGTTTCGGATAAACAAGGAGCTGGCTGAAAAGGGTGATGCCAGCAAGCAGTACTTGCTTGGGTTGATGTATGACCTTGGTGAGACTGTAACGCAGGACGACCAGCAGGCCGCGGTTTGGTATGGCAAAGCCGCTGAACAGGGCCATGTCGATGCAGAATCAGAACTGTGCTCTATCTACGCTGATGGGCGCGGTGTACCGATGGATTTTAAGCAGGCCGCATCATGGTGCCGCAAGGCGGCTGAACAGGGACATGCCGACGCTCAGATCAAGCTGGGTGTGATGTACTCAAGAGGAAGAGGCGTGACACAGGACGACGTTCTTGCCTACCGCTGGTACAAACAGGCGAGTGAACAAGGCAGTTAATATTGCGCAACATAACCTTGCTTATGTGTACGAGAATGGCTTGGGCGTAGCCCAGGACGACGTTCTTGCCTACCTCTGGTGGAACGTGGCGGCAGCGAAAGGAGACGAAATAGCTGCAAATTCCCGAACAAAAATTTCGACCCGCATGACATCTGCACAAATCGACCGGGCGCAAGAACTCTCCAGAAAATGCTTCGCGCAGAACTACAAGAACTGTGAGAAGTAATACCCAGTACGAGTGAGAAAACGCAAGCCAGCGTTTTGCTTAAGGCGTCGGTGAAGGCGAAGGGCGTTCGCAAGAACGGAAAGGACGAGTTCGGCGGTCGTTCGACACTACCACCGAATGATGTCCCAACCCTCGAAACGCTCGGCTAGACGACTTGCACCTTCTGATCGATAACCGCATACACCCCCTGCGGAGTCAGACACCCCTGCAAGTATCGACCACGCTCAACGTTTACCCACTTGATGTTCCAGCTGTCTGAATCGCCTTGCCCGCTCCGGTCGATCAACCGGTTTAGCGATCCATCTTTATGGCAGACCTCAAGTCAAGAAGCGGGCGTTCCGTTTCCACCCAAGTACTGGAATGTGGGTGCGTGGCTCTGGTTGCGGGGCTATCCTCTCTACTTGGACCACCCGTTCGAGCCTCCGCCGAACGTGCCTGTGGGAATCGATGAGCCGGATTTCACATGAACCCTTTCTGCTCGAACGAGCGCGACTACCACATGCACCTGATCGAGCACATCGATCGGCTCCCCGAGTTGCTCAAAAGCGAGTCAGGCGTCGGCGTTTTCGTTTGGGGCCACGAGGTCAAGTTGCTGGACGCCGGCAGTGGGGGCGGCGACGGATTGGCCGATCTGTTCACGGTTGATGAACGCGGCGTGGTCTGGCTGATTGAGGCGAAGTTCGGCTACAACCCCGAACTCAGTCGCTTCGTCTGGGAGAGACAACTCCTTCGTTATCGCACGGCGATCGCTCGCATGTCATGGCAGCGACTCCTCCATTCTTGCGAGACGTTCTTGAAGGGTCGCGAAGCAACGCGACCAGTTCTGGTCCTGCCACCAAACGCAGGTTCATTTCTTGACGCGATCGCCATTTGGCACGGACACCTGGGACGAGCGGCACTTTCACCAGAAGTGTTGAACGAGAAGATCGCGACGGCGCTCGCGACCGGGACATACGGCATTATGGTTGTCGCCGACCGGTTTGTGCCCGAGGTGGTCGAGTTTGGTAAGGCGTTCGTGCACAACGGGCCGGTCGCTTACGTCCAGGCTCTCCCGACCGAGAGCGGAATCGAGTTCGCAGTTCGCTGGTTTCGGCCGGCCATGGCGACCGGCGAGCCAGATGTGGTAGTCGACCCCGATCCTCGGTTCGACGGATGGGCCAAAGAGCGGAATGAGAAGTGCCATCCAGACAAGTTCTCCGAGACACTGAATCCTGCGTGCCATGATCTTTGGATAGAGACGTTGCGTCCGGGCCTCGTGCAACTCGGATGGACCGGAAAACCTGCCGCCGTCAAGCAGATGGCGTTCAACGTCGCCTTTGATGTCAACGGGCGACTGGCACCACTTCTCGTCATCGGCTGGTCGGAGGCTGACGCCAAGTCGGTTGCCCGCGAACACAAACGAGCCGGTCAGGCGTCGATGAAGGTGAATCTCCAAATCAAGCGTCTGCTCAACTTCACGAATGATATCGGCCTTGCGAATCGCTGGGCGAAACGATTCCACCAAATCGGCTGGCGAGCCCGGCCCAAAGGCGGCAAGCGTGATCGTTGGGGCGTCGAGCCAGTGACCGAGGACGAAATCCGGGGAGCAGAAGGCGTCCTGATCTACCATCCTGATGACGCGACCCGCGACCACGTCGGTCGACCCGGCGACCGTGAGAGCCTCGAACAACTCCTCCATACCTTGTCCGAGATGTTGATCGAGTTGCGTCGTTAATGTGGCCGTGTCGTTATGATTTTCGACCGACCTGACTCCTGAAATATGGAGAGAGTCGACCATGTTAGATTTAGGGTTTCCCGAAGGCGACATTGCCCAAACGTCAAACCGCAATTAGTGGCCGAAAGTCCTGATCTGACTGCATCGGCAGATTAACGAGTGTGTTTCATACCCGGTTTTGTACCCGGTTCTGTCAGCGTGTCCAGTCGCAATCATCGGCTCCCCCCGCCTCAAACCACAAAGCGGTCCCGTTAGTTCGAAAGACCGATAAAGGTTCTCTCTGATCAAGAGTCTGGTAATTTTTCTTCTGTGCGTCGGACTTCTATCGCAACTAGACCACCTTCACGCTCTGATCGATAACGGCATACACGCCTTGCAGCGTCAAACAGCCCTGCACATGTCGACCTCGTTCAACGTCTACTCATCGAATGTTCCAGCCATCGGCGTCACCTTGCCCGATCCGGTCAATCAGCAGCTTTACTGGCTTACCGCGAACGCTCGCTTCGGATCGCTCAAGAAACCCGAGCCAGGGCAGATACCTGTATTCACCACTGCGACACAACACCCCGACCGTTTCGCCTTTGGTGTCGTGGCACAACTGAATGTTTCGGGCATTGAGTTTGCGGCAAAGGATCAATGTCACGGGAGATAGCGACTACTGTATTTTCGTACAGCCTAATGGGTACCCGTCCCCTAGCGAAAGCCCTGTCTGCTGGGTTCCGAATGCGTAGGTTGGTGTCAGGGCTTTATCGTCCAGGAATTCTTAGCAATTCTTAACCAGTTAAATGCTGAACGATCCTTGCCGATAGGGGGACTGCGCAACTCATCGCGCGATAGTGGTCCGACCTAGACATTCGCTTGGGACACCAAAACGGCATTTTCTGGACCCTATAAAACGGAGTGGTAACCAATTCGTCCCACAAAAATTACTATCGGTAAGTAAACAACCAGTCGGATACTAAGGAATTGCGGTTACCGGAGCAGGATCACGATGGCAGTAATGGCTACCAGGGCGATGGCGGTGGCCACAAGGATTACCCTCGCGAGTGTCCCATGCGGTGCCCGTATCTCTTCGATTGCAAGGCAGTCGGCAAGCGACTGAACAGCAGCCAGGCAAATGTTGATGTCCTTCTGCGAGAGGTAGTTGCTGTGGATCAGCACTTCACGAATCTGCTCCGTGGCAGGTAGTCAGCGAGTTCGGAGGCTCTCTCCATGGCTTACTCTGCACCTGCAGGGCAGGCGCCTATTGACCCCAGATGCGGGCGAGGGTGGCTTGGATCTTTTGCTCGAAACGGGTGATCAGTTCGCGGTTGGCGGCCACCAGCACTTGCTCGGCTTCGATCTCCGCCACGATGGCTTGCTGAGTGACGAGGGGTGGGAGAGGGATTTTGACACTCAAGATTCGAGTCGGCGATGTGTGCTTCACAGTAGATCCCGTTGCTTCTCGTTTGATGTGCCCATTCACTCCCTGAAAGAGAAACGCATAGCGAAGGAAGGGCTTCGTCACCTCCTCGGACTTCAGAACCACCTTTCCAATCCGCTGGTTATGCAAGAAGTCATCGCTATCAATGATCGCAGGCATCCCGAGAATCTTCATCAACCGCCGGAGACAAATCAGTCATCACCACAACCAAGTCTCCAGGATGCAAACGGAAAGCCTTAGGGAAATCGCCTGAATAGCGCTTAGTATTCTTCTTGGTGAAGTAAAGGCCACCACCTTGCACGAAGTTTCCAGGCGTCAAAAGAATGGGAAGGTGCTCTTGGCCTTCTTCCACAAACGACTCCCCTTTGAATGCAAACCCGTGTTCAATTTCACACAATTGAGCTAGCTCCACCATTGGGGCAGTCGGGGTGGATGGGGATGTGGGGACGGTAGTGGTCGAGGACGACGAAGCCAGGATGTCAGCGCCGAGGTGCTCGTAGGTTCCGCCCACCGTCACCGGACCTTGCCCTCCTCCTACTTCGCTGCTCTTGCCCTTGGGCGGCGGCAGCTTCAGCACTTCGTCATAGTTGAACTCTTCCTCGAAGTACTCGCAGTTGGCGAAGAAGTCGAACAACTTGAAGGC
This sequence comes from Gammaproteobacteria bacterium, assembly GCA_043719475.1. Lineage (GTDB taxonomy): Bacteria > Pseudomonadota > Gammaproteobacteria > Pseudomonadales > Azotimanducaceae > SYFY01. The sequence continues at coordinate 38,351 of JAYSTS010000269.1, forward strand.
GAATTTGATGGGCTGTTGCACGCCTTCCTTGAGGGCGTCGTCGAACAGCACCTCGCGGAAGTCGTGCTTACGGGTGCCGCGACCCTTGATCTGGATGAAGTCGGTGGGCGAGAAGATCGGGCGGAAGAGACCAATGTTGAGGATGTCGGTGCAGTCGTAGCCGGTGGTCATCATGCCGACCGTTACGCAGATGCGCGCCTTGCTGGTTTTGTAGGTGGGGA
>JAYSTS010000270.1:0-4715 GCA_043719475.1 Gammaproteobacteria bacterium
CTCTCCCATCACCACGGCGCTTCGCGCGTTAAGGAAGCTCAGAAGATCCTTGGTAGTACTTTGAAAATGTGCATCCGGCGCTTTGCAACGACCGCGAGCAACAGCTCGCTCACAATGAATCGAGCACTTACATGATCGATTCGCGGTTCGGCAGTTCATTGCCGAGTCATCAGGCTGCGTGTTCAGCAGCCTGGCAGGAACCCTTCACACCAACGCCTTCATCGCTTCATCCGCATAACGCGCTGCCAGCCCCCCGCCGGAAGAATGCACGCCATTCGCCGCAGCCCATCGTTTTCGACCTAACTATCTGCCAGGCGCATTTTCGACGGTGCGGATCACCGTTTACGAATGGGAGTGACCTTGAGAAGTGCGAGCAGTTACGCATCGCGCGCACCGAACTCGACGGTGCAACCCCAGCCTGCTCAGGACGCGACGTCTTTTTGACGCGTCGCAGCGACGCCGATGCCGATCAGGCATAGCACGCCCACGCCGATCCACTGCGGTTGCACATTCAGCAGGTGCGCGCCGATAGCCAACCCTGTGATGAGCACCAGGTAGCCTGCGAGATAGATCCAGAACGACATACAGTTACCCCAGCCGGCCGAACGATTGCGCACTATGGCGCTTCTGCCCGATCACGCTCTGTACGCGCGCACACACATGACGTAGTCCCCCCCAACGCGGCTGTTGGCTTCGACCAGCATGACCGAAGCCCCCTGGACCGATCGATGGTTCGGCTGGGCCAAGAGGTCTAGTGTCTGCGGGCGCAGTTCCACTGCCTCTACAGACTTGAGCCGGCTCCAGCTCCAGACCGGCTACCTCGCCTGTCTGATTGGGGCAGCGAAACAGCTCCGGATCCAGTCGATCAAAATTTGGATACATGTAAACCACACGATCGCATGTGCCCCTCCTACAAAGTGTATGGTACAAATCATGAACAGCGCGGACGTGATCAAGAAACTTCAGGCAGACGGGTGGATACTTCACCACGTGAAGGGATCCCACCAGCAGTTCAAGCACCCGTCAAAGCCCGGCAAGGTCACCGTTCCACACCCTACGCGTGACGACCTGCCAATCGGCACCCTGAAGTCGATTGAGAAGCAGTCCGGGCGCAAATTCTGAGGAGGAATGTATGAGATCCGTTGTTGTCTATCCGGTTGTTATCCATAAGGACGAAGGCTCTGATTTCGGTGTGAGTGTCCCCGATCTACCTGGTTGCGTGTCTGCTGGTAGCTCCTTGTCGCTGGCGTTTGCAGGAGCGCGTGAAGCGATTTATTGCCACGCAGAAGGACTTCTGATCGACGGAGACAGGCTTCCTGAGCCATCTGCCGGTGAGGATGTCGAACTCGATGGTGGAACGCTTGCGTACGTTGATGTCGACATTGACAAGCTGTCCACGGAATCCGAGCGAGTCAATGTCACGCTGCCGAAGTGGCTCATTGCCATGATCGATTCGGTTGCAGGAAACCGCTCGAAGTTTCTGGCGGAATCGGCGATGAAGGCGCTGGAGGCAGAGCGCCGGAAGGCGGACTAGTCCGCTGCCGCGAGCCGTTGCAATGCCTTCAGACTGTTGTCGTTCGTGGGATCGAGTTCAAGCACCCGTCGATGTGCCGACTCGGCTTCATCCAGACGATTCGTTGCCTCCAGAATCGTCGCGCGGAGCTGATGTGCCTGGAGATGACCCGGTTGTGATCGGACCGTCTGGTCTGCGTCTGCCAAAGCTTCGGTCGTTCGCCCACTCATGTAAGAGGCAACAGCACGCTGGTAGTGCAGGTGCGCATTACCCGGTTCGAGGGTCAGTGCGCGGCTGAAATCGGCGATGGCTGGTTCGAATTGCTTGAGGAAGAGGTAAGTCATGCCGCGATTGAGAAGCGCCATGCTGTTTGCCGGGTCGAGCCGTATCGCCTGCTCAAGATCTTTGAGAGCCTGGGGGAAGCGGCTCGTCATCAGGTACATGGCGCCGCGACTCGAATACGCATCACCGTTCTGTGGATCGATGGCGAGTACAGCGTCGAAGTCTGCACGCGCAGGATCCATCTGTCCGCTCATCGTGCGGATGGCACCTCGACTATTGAGTGCATCGACATGTCGAGGATCGATTTCGATGGCTCGATCGAGATCTTTCAGTGCCGCGTCCGTTTGCCCTGCCTCCGCATGGAAACGGCCGCGCGTTGCATGGCATTCGGCATCGTCGGGCCGTACTGCCATCTCCTTGTTGATGTCCGCCATCGCCTCAGCGGTGTGGCCGAGGTAATAGTGAACGAGGGCGCGATTGTGCAAGGCATCGGCATGGGCCGGATCACGCCGCAGAGCCTCGTTGGTATCGGCAAGTGCTCGCTCGAGATCTTCGGAAGTGGTGTGGTGCTTCGCGCGCGCGGCATAGGCATTGATCTGTTCCTGACTATCGGGCGAGGACAGCGCGATGACACGAGTGCAGGCCGGGATACCAATGGCGGGATCCGCACCCAGGCAACTCACCGTGTCGCTGCCGCTGCCGCTGGCGTGCGTGCTCTTTCCAATGCGGATCTCGACGCGCCGATTCGCCTGGTGATCGGCCTCGGTAGCACCGGTGCGGACCGGTCGCGCTTCGCCGGCACCCGTTGCGGTGATGCGATCCGCCGCGATGCCGTGGCCCATCAGCCACGCCCGCACCGCCCCGGCACGTTGCAGTGACAGTGCCTGATTGTAGGGTGCCTCACCCCTGACATCAGTGTGACCTTCGATCGTTACCCGATCAGCGGGACGTGAGTTGACGACGGTCAGCAGATTGTTGAGCTGGGACTCCGCTGCCGATCTCAATTCGGCGTTGTCGAAATCGAAGAGTACATCGGCCGACAGATTGATCCGGATTTCTTCCGGTGTTACTTCCGCCGCAAGTTCCTGAAGCGCACCTTCAAGCCCAAGTGTCTTGCCGGTCGCAGCGACTCCACCTGTGGTTGCCCCGCCCAGGCCTTCGATCGGCACCGCTTCAAAGGGCACGAAATCCGGCAGAATAAGGTCCAGCTTAAGCACGGCGTCAGGTGGCGCCTGAAACGTGAGGCTCATCAGGATCGGTTTGCTCCAGTTGGGGATGATGTAGCCGCCGCCGATGTCATCATCGCGCGGCGATGCCTGCCACAGGCCTTCGCTGTCTTTCAGCAGGGGATACTTGCGTTTGCCGGTCGGGTCGAAGAGGTAGACGTCCTTGTACATGAAGTATGGGCTGCGCAGATCGACCTCGACCCCCGGTTCGGCGGCCAGCTTGAGCCGCACCTGAAGCGCCTGGTCGGCGCGCCTGACCGACACCAGCGTCGCGACCACGCCTGTAGGCGAGCTCCTGGCGCTGCCGGCTGAGAGCAGCGTGCTCGAACCCTCGGTGACGACGACATCCTCGAACGGGAACATCTGCGGGACTTCGACGCTGACGACGGTCCCTGCTGAAATGGCATTGAAATAGGCCCACACCACGACCTGCTGGCTGGGTTCGAGGACCACGTAGATGCGTCCGCCATCGAGTGTCGTGTCGCCGATTGGCCCGCCGACGAAGAGGCCGCTGGCGTCCTTGATCGGCATGTGCTTCTGCTTCGACTTGACGTCGACCAGGACGATCTTGCCGACGGAATAGTGCTCACTCTCAGCCTTTGTGGTGCCGTTGTTGACGAAACGCACCGCAAGTCGTGTGACACCGCTGCTCGTGCGTAATTCGACCACCTCTGCAGTGACATCCGGGATTTCTGTTTCGAATGTTTCAGCGAACAGGGGGAGAGGCGAGAAGAGAGAAAAGAGTGTCAGACAAATACAGACGGTGTATCGATAGGCATTCAAGACGCGCTCCCTGAAACAAGGCAGCATCCATGCTGATCCGCAGCCTGCGGGGCGTCAATACGTTTCGGATCGGGTTTCAGATCGGGAAGGGCGGCGGCGGAATCTTTGTGGCACCGTTTCTCCGGGTGAGTAATCTGTAGAGGGCTACGATCGCTGAAGCCCGACAGACTCCTGCCAGCCGTATCGAACACCTTCTTCATCGTTGGACTGCACCGGATAAATCCGGGTAACAAGAACCTTCTGCTTCGGCAAGTTGGGTTTACCGGACGGTTACCGATGGTTGGCAGTGAATCAATTGGCCTTGGTTCGACGATAATCTTTAACGCTGCAGGCGCACAACGTAAGCGTCGCCCCAACGATTCTTTCTGTGCCGATTTTCGACATGGACCGTTACAAAAATCGCAATCAGGAGATCGCTCCCACAGACATTGGGTATCGTGACTTTGTGGTCTCTTGTGGTCTCTTGTGGTCTCTTGTGGGAGCGGTCTCCTGACCGCGATCGTTGGGATCATCGAAGATCGCGATCAGGATATCTCTTATAGACATTGGGTATCGTGACTTTGTGCGGTCTCTGACCGCGATAGGGTTCGCGATCGGGAGATCGCTCATACACGCGCTGTTACTCGACGATTCCTTTCTGCTGCAAATCCCGACCTTCGCTCCAGTCATTCGTTCCGAAGCTCTTAAATACCCCTGCACAGCATTTTCGGTTGCGTAATTTTTGTCCAATTGAGGTTAGGTCGCCTGCCTCAGCGCACGCGCGACCGCCCCGACATCGATGGCTGCATCGGTGTCGACACACACCACCTCGGCACCTTGCGGCTCATCAAAGGTGGCCAGTTGGTGCTCGAGTACCTGCAGGTCTGCATCCGACGGATCCGAGCCGCGCAGGGCGCGCGCCCGGATCCTGG
>JAYSTS010000028.1:0-25168 GCA_043719475.1 Gammaproteobacteria bacterium
TCGATGAGTCCAACCGCCGGATGCGGGTCCGCATGTCCGGTGGTGTGGGAGGGGTGACGGGCGCAATCCCGTTACCCCGACCCGATCCAAGAGACCACCCACCAAGAGACCACCCACCAAGAGACCACCCACCAGGAGACCACAAAGTCACGATGCCCAATGTCTGTGGGAGCGATCCCCTGATCGCGATTTTTGTAACGGTCCATGCCGAAAATCGGCACAGGATGAATCGTCAGGCTCCGCTTACGTTGTGCGTCTGCAGCGTTACCGATTATTGTCGAATCAAGGTTAGGATGTCGAAAGAACGGCGAAGGAACCGCTAAGGGTTGATTGGGGCGCAGGTCGCGTCCATTCAGGTCATTGATTCACAGTTTGATCACTTGCGCTCACCCCTCGGGTTGCCCTCCCGTAGGTGAGCCTCGATAATAGGTGAGCCTCGATAAAACCAACCTGATCATTCTCACAGTAACCACGACAAGGAATCGCCTGTGGCCCTAGCTAGCCTGGATGCCTACTTCCCCGACTGGAAAGAACGTGAAGCCCTTGCTGAGGCGATGATTCCAATCATCGGTCGCCTCTATCGCAGCAACGTCGTTGCCTATTGCTACGGACGCGCGCTCTACAACCAGAGTGTGACCCAGATCATGAAGACGCACCGTTACGTGCGCCAGATCGCGCAGAACGAACTGTCCGAATACGAGAGCTATCCGATTCTTGACGCCTTGTCCCAGCTTGACCTTGGGCCAGCCCACATCGACGTGGGTAAACTCGCTTCGAAGTACATGGAAGAAGCTGACAAGGCTGGTGATTCGAAGCTGACTCCGCTGGACTTCGTTCGACGCGAGTGTGCCGAGGTCATCGGTCGGCACGTACCCCCACTTGCCGTACCCCAGGACGTCGTCCTGTATGGCTTTGGCCGAATCGGCCGTCTGCTCGCACGCCTCCTTATCGAAAAAACCGGCAGCGGCCACCAATTGCGGCTGCGTGCCATCGTTGTTCGCAAAGGCAAGGGCGATGATCTCGTAAAACGTGCATCGCTGTTGCGTCGGGACAGCGTGCACGGCAGTTTCCAGGGAACGATCCGGATTGATGAAGAGCACAACTGCATCATCGCCAACGGGATCGCGATCCAGGTCATCTACGCGGCGTCTCCAGCCGAAGTCGATTACACCGCACATGGCATCGACAATGCGATCATCATCGACAACACCGGCGTGTGGCGAGATGCGGAGAAACTTGGTCTGCATCTGAAATCAAAGGGTGCTGCAAAGGTGATCCTGACCGCGCCTGGAAAAGGTGCGATGAAAGACATCGTTGCGGGCGTCAACAGCCACGCGATCCAGCCCTCTGACAAGATACTGGGGGCTGCCAGCTGCACGACCAATGCCATCTTGCCGGTGCTGAAGGCCATGCATGATGAGTACGAGGTCGTATCGGGACACGTCGAGACCGTGCACTCGTATACCAACGACCAGAATCTCATCGACAACTATCACGACAAACCCCGCCGTGGACGTGCGGCTCCGCTGAATATGGTCATCACTGAAACCGGTGCCTCCAAGGCCATCACCAAGTTGATGCCAGAGATGGAAGGGCGCCTGACCGGCAATGCCATCCGGGTGCCGACGCCAAACGTGTCGCTGGCCATCCTCAATCTGCAGTTGGGGCGAGGCGTCACAGTGGAAAGTGTCAACGACTTCCTGCGCAAGACGTCCCTGTTCTCAACCCTGCAGCGGCAGATCGACTACACCACGTCACCGGAAGTGGTGTCTTCGGACTTCGTTGGTAATCGTCATGCCTCGATCATCGATGCCGGAGCCACCATTGCCAAAGACAATCGCTGCGTTCTCTATGTCTGGTATGACAACGAGTTCGGCTACGCCTGCCAGGTTGTCCGTATCGTGCAGAAGTGGGCGGGCATTGCGTACCCGCTGATCCCTGGGGATGTGGCCGATCTCGGTTTCTGATTCCCGGTGCCTGCTTACTGGCAAGTGCGCAGGTCACGCAGTCCTTCCTTCTGCTTTGCTTGCCTCCAAGTTCGTTGTGTTTCGTGCAAGTGCGAAACTATAATGCGCGCGCCTTCGTGCAGGCACTTCGACTTGAAGTGCAGGGGAAACGGCGTTGGCTCAGCCGGTCGATGTTGTATCCATGATGGGCGATCACAAGCAGACCTTGTGTGATCACACCTCATTGAAGTTCGGCCGAAGATATCCTTAACCTTTATCGAAACGTGTCGACACACCTTGAACACAGATCGCTGGTCAGTGATGGCGCGATACACGACGCGGTGCATGACGCCTTGGGCCTTTGCATGAGTCGCGACTCGAACTGTCAGCGAAAGCGACTCGATGATCTGCGAATGCCGTGGCGACCGGGTACCCATAACAGCCTCCTGTTGCAGGACCTGCTGACCACCGCACGAGAGACGGTTGGTGGAACCTTTCTTGCCGTGGTGAACGGCAAAGGCCATCGCGTGACGAAGCAAAGACGGCGAACTACCCATGATTGAATTGAAAAAAGGCCTCGATCTGCCGATAGCCGGCGCGCCTCGCCAGGAAATCGAGGATGCCCGCCCGGTGTCTCGGGTTGGTGTGCTGGGCTCGGACTACCCGGGCCTGCGACCAACCATGAAGGTTGCTGAAGGCGATTCGGTACAGATCGGTACTCCACTGTTCGAGGACAAAAAAAATCCCGGTGTGGTCGTGACATCACCGGCGGCCGGCAAGATTGAAGCCATCGTCCGGGGCGAGAAGCGTGCGCTGACTGCGGTTGTGATCGCCGTTGAGGGCGATCGATCCAAACTGTTCGAGTCCCATGGATCGCAGGCGATGGGACGTCTGAGTGCCGAGGATGTCGTAAGCGTATTGCGGATGAGTGGATTGTGGACTGCGTTTCGGACGCGTCCTTTCAGCAAGGTACCTATGCTGGGTTCCAGCCCGCATTCGATTTTTGTCACGGCGATGGATTCCAACCCACTTGGTGTTGATGCCGCGCTGGTGATTACCGAGAAGGCAGTGGAATTTGCCCTGGGCCTGGATGTCATCGCCAAGTTGACTGAAGGTGCAGTACACGTTTGCCAGAAACCAGGAAAGTTTCTGCCCACCGGGCATGAGGCCCGGATCAAGGTGCACGAGTTTGATGGCCCGCACCCTGCTGGTTTGCCGGGTACACATATTCACTTTATCGACCCGGTAGGGCCGAGCAAAACCGTCTGGTATATCGGTTACCAGGATGTCATCGCGATCGGCCATCTGTTTCACAAGGGACGAATCGATCCAGTGCGTGTTATTGCGCTCGGTGGCCCAGGCGTGAAAAACCCGAGATTGTTACGGACCCGTCTTGGAGTCGATCTGTCGGAACTTACGTCAGGAGAGCTCGCAGAAGGGGAACAACGCGTGATTTCAGGGTCGGTGCTGGCTGGCCACACGGCGGTGGGTTCACGGGCATTTTTAGGCCGATACCATACGCAGGTCAGCGTGATTCCCGAGGAGCGCGAACGTCGACTGCTGGGCTACCTTGAGCCAGGGTTGGACCGCCACTCGGTATATCCTGCATTCCTGTCCAAGTGGTTTGGTCAGAAGAACGTGAAATTCACCACAACCAGCAACGGCAGTCCGCGGGCGATGGTACCCATTGGAACGTTTGAAGACGTGATGCCGCTTGATGTCCTGCCAACGCAGCTGTTGCGGGCCCTGCTCGTTGGTGATCTCGAGAATGCCATTAGCCTCGGCTGTCTGGAGTTCGACGAAGAAGACATCGCCTTGTGTACTTATGCCTGCCCCGGCAAATACGAATATGGTCCGGTGCTGCGGAACATGCTGACGATGATCGAAAAGGAGAGTGCAGCATGAGTCTGAGGACGATCCTTGACGGTGTTGAACATCATTTTGAAAAAGGCGGGAAGTTCGCCTGGGCGTATCCTGCCTATGAGGCCATTGATACTGCGCTTTACACACCTGCCACAGTAACTGGCGGTGCGTCGCATGTGCGTGATGCGATGAACCTCAAGCGCATCATGATGACGGTGTGGCTGGCTGCATTTATCCCGGTATTCGTAGGTAGTTATGTCGTCGGAAGTCAGGCGTTGTCTGCGATGGCGGCCGCCGGCATGACGTCGATCGACGACTGGCGTGCCGTTTTCCTTGATGTTTTGATCGGCTACAACGCCAACAGCGTGTGGGACTGTCTGGTCTATGGGCTGTCGTACTTTGTGCCCCTTTATGTCGTCGTTTTCGGTACCGGTATCGCCTTCGAAATCTGGTTTGCATCCAAACGTGGCCATGAAGTGAATGAAGGTTTTTTCGTCACGTCGATTTTGTTCACGTTGACACTGCCGGCCGGTATTCCACTCTGGATGGCGGCGCTTGGTGTTGCATTTGGCGTGGTGGTGGGCAAGGAGGTGTTTGGCGGCACCGGCAAGAATTTTCTGAATCCGGCGTTGACGGGAAGGGCGTTTCTGTATTTTGCGTACCCGGCGGAGATGTCGGGTGATCGAGTCTGGATTGCGGTTGATGGCGTGACCCAGGCAACACCGCTTGGCAACGCTGCCCTGGGGGAAGCTTATGGGGTCGACTGGATGACAGCGTTCCTGGGCAACATGCCCGGCTCCTTTGGTGAAACGTCGACCTTGGCAATTCTCATCGCCGCAGCCATTCTGATGCTGACACGGATTGCATCCTGGCGCGTGATCGTTGGCTGTTTCGTCGGGATGGCGGCGACTGCGACCATGTTCAACATGATCGATTCCACCAACCCGATGTTTGCCATGCCGTTCTGGTGGCATATGGTGTTGGGTGGCTTCGCTTTCGGAGCGGTTTTCATGGCAACCGATCCAGTTTCTGCTGCGATGACCAATCGGGGTCGCTGGTACTACGGTATTCTCATCGGTTTCATGTGCACGTTGATCCGGGTCGTGAATCCGGCGTATCCGGAAGGCATGATGCTGGCGATTCTGTTTGGCAACATGTTCGCACCGCTCTTCGATTACTTTGTCATGCAGAGCAACATCAAGCGGAGGCTCGCTCGTGGCTGAGTTCAACAAAGACAGTCTCGGCAATACCCTGTTTATTGCCACCATCGTTTGTCTGGTATGCGCGGTGTTTGTGTCCGCTGCCAACGTCATGCTCAAACCAACGCATGCAGTGAACCGTGAGCTTGATCAGAAAGAGAACATTCTTCGGGCGGCCGGATTGTTAGAGCCAGGCAGTGATGTTGGTCTTGATGGACGCAGCATCCCGGAGATATTCAAGGACTTCAGCGTGCGGGCCGTTGACCTGAATACTGGCAAGTTCATCGATGATTTCGAGCAGAAGGGTTATGACGCGGTCAGGATGTCCAAGGACCCCGCAAACTCTCGTGCCCTTACCGAAGATGAAGACACGGTCACCATCCGGCGACGGGAGAACATTGGTCTGGTCTATATCAAACAGGGCGAACAAGGGCTGGAAAAGCTCGTGATTCCGGTACGCGGATACGGACTGTGGGGGACTTTGTTTGGGTATCTCGCCATCGACAAAGACCTCGCGACGGTGTCTGGTCTAGGCTTCTACGATCACAAGGAGACTCCCGGCCTCGGTGGAGAGGTAGACAACCCAGTCTGGAAAGACAAGTGGCCGGGTGTGAAGTTGTTCGGTACCGATGGCAAACCAGGTGTCCGCTTGGTGAAAGTGCGGTCTCCTGCTGACTCTCCGGCGGCCGTGCATGAAGTCGATGCACTTTCCGGTGCAACCTTTACCAATCGCGGAGTTCAGAGCCTGGTCAATTTCTGGACCGGAGAACTCGGATATGGTCACTTGATCACCAACATGAAATCACAGAGCTGAGGAAAGACCATGTCAAACGCACCCACTGCGAGAGAAGTTGTCGTTGGCCCGATCCTTGACAACAACCCAATTGCTTTGCAGGTACTCGGAATCTGCTCTGCGCTCGCTGTCACCATCAGCATGTCGAAGACACTGGTGATGTGTGCAGCGGTTATTTTTGTGACAGCCATGTCGAACTTTGCGGTGTCGCTGATCCGCAATCGTATCCCGATGAGCATTCGCATCATCGTCCAGATGACGGTAATTTCATCGCTTGTGATCGTCGTGGATCAGGTCCTCAAGGCCGTTGCCTACGATATCTCCAAGTCTTTGTCGGTGTTTGTCGGTCTGATCATCACCAACTGTATCGTCATGGGACGTGCCGAAGCGTTTGCCATGTCCAATCCGCCGTGGATCTCGCTGCTTGACGGCTTCGGCACGGCTGTCGGCTACAGCGTCATGCTGATCGTGGTTGCATTGATTCGTGAGCCATTGGGTACAGGCACATTGATGGGGTATCCCATACTGCCAGTCGTTGCCAATGGTGGATGGTATGTACCCAACGGTTTGTTGCTGCTGGCACCCAGTGCGTTTTTCATCATTGCCGGATTCATCTGGGCGCTTCGCAGTTGGAAGACCAGCCAGGTGGAAGCCCCCGATTATCAGATTGCGGCGAACATTCAGTACAAAGGGGCGATGTAGATGGAACACTATCTCAGCCTGTTTATCAGATCTGTGTTCATTGAGAACATGGCACTGGTGTTCTTTCTTGGCATGTGTACCTTCATTGTCATCTCCAAGAAAGTCTCCACCGCTGTAGGCCTGGGTGTCGCCATCATCGTGGTACTTGGCATCACCACACCGATCAGCAATCTGATCTACAACCACCTGTTGCGCGAAGGGGCGCTGGCGTGGGCCGGTTATCCAGAGGTGGATCTCAGCTTCCTGGGTTTTCTGTCATATATGGGTGTGGTAGCAGCCATCGTGCAGATCCTTGAGATGGTGCTCGATAAGTTCGTGCCTTTTTTATACAACGCACTCGGTGTGTTCCTGCCGCTGATTACCGTCAATTGCGCCATCCTGGGTGGCATTCTCATGATGGTTGAACGCGATCAGACGTTTATGGAATCGACGGTATTCGGCATCGGTGCCGGCGTAGGCTGGGCCGCAGCGATCATTCTGCTTGCCGGTATTCGCGAAAAGCTGAAGTACAGCGATCCGCCGGAAGGTCTGCGAGGTCTGGGCATCACCTTCGTCTGCGGAGGGCTGATGTCGATCTGTTTCATGTCCTTCGGCGGCATAGACATCTGATTCAAGCAGTGGAGCGCTCTCATGTTCGATGAGACTGTAGTTCTCGGTGTGGTGATGTTCAGTGGCACCATCCTTTCGTTGACGATGGTCATCCTGTACGCCCGCAAACTGCTGGTGAGTGCTGGTGATGTCACCATCGAAATCAACGATGACCCGACCAAGACCATTACGGTAGCCGCGGGTTCCAAGTTGTTGCCGACCTTGGCTTCCAAGGGCGTGTTCCTGGCCAGTGCCTGTGGTGGTGGTGGTACCTGTGCGCAGTGCCGCTGTCAGGTGGTCGCAGGGGGTGGTGGCATCCTGTCAACGGAGGAGGGGCACTTCACGCGTGCCGAGATCCAGCAGAACTGGCGGCTCTCCTGTCAGGTGGCCGTTAAACAAAATCTGAAAATCGTCGTTCCGGAAGATGCCATTGGTGTCAAACGCTGGGACTGTGAAGTGACTTCGAACCCAAACGTTGCGACCTTTATCAAGGAGCTCAACCTGAAATTGCCTGAGGGCGAAAACGTTGATTTTCGTGCGGGTGGTTATGTGCAGCTTGAAATCCCGCCGCATGAGCTGGACTACAAGACCTTTGATATCGAAAAGGAGTATCACGGCGACTGGGATCGCTTCGATGTCTGGAAGCATCACTCGAAAGTCGATGAGACGGTGATCCGTGCTTATTCGATGGCGAACTACCCGGAAGAGAAGGGCATCATGAAGTTCAATATCCGGATCGCCAGCCCGCCACCGGGCAAGGATTGGCCACCGGGCAAGATGTCTTCGTACACCTTCAATCTGAAGAAAGGCGACAGAATTTCGGTGTTCGGGCCGTATGGTCATTTTTTTGTCAAGCCGACCCAGAACGAAAAAATCTGGATTGGTGGTGGTGCGGGCATGGCGCCGCTGCGTTCTCAGATCTTCGATGAACTGAAACGCAAGAAGGCCACCTACAAGATGAGCTACTGGTATGGCGCTCGAAGCCTGCGTGAGATGTTCTATGTCGAAGAATTCGATGAACTGGCCAGGCAACACGAGAACTTCTCCTGGCGAGTGGCGCTTTCCGATCCACTGCCCGAGGACAACTGGACCGGGCTAAAGGGATTCATCCACCAGGTCGTGCTCGACCAATATCTGAAAAAGCACCCGGCGCCTGAAGACTGCGAATACTACCTCTGTGGTCCGCCACAGATGAATGCTGCGGTCCTCAAGATGCTCGATGATCTGGGTGTCGAGCCAGACAATATTCTGCTCGATGACTTCGGTGGATAAAAACTGCAGCCAAACCATCGAACGGGTAAGCGAGACGCTTGCCCATGGCAGAGAAAAACTTTAGCCTCCGTACTCACTGTGGTTAGATCCAGACCTGTGAACCTGCTTACACTGGCCAAAGATGGCTGAAGAAGATCACCGCAAACCTGCCGCGGTTGGTGTTTGGGAACACAACGGCTGGGCAGTTTTCGTCACCATCGGTGTCGAAGTCGGAGAGCCTCTGATCCTGGATCGACGACGCGTTGAATTGCTGTCGGCTGGTCTGCCGAATCAACCCTATCATCACGAAACGATGACGATGCCTGCGGTCGAAGCGCAGGCGCTGGTTGATCAGGTGCGGGCGGTCGCAATCACTCAGGCCAAAGCGGCGATCGAGAAGTTGTTTGATGACCTCGACCTGAATACCTGGCGGTTGGAAGTCCTGACGCTTCGGGAACCGGCACTTCCCGCGCTACCCGCCACGATCACGGAAGTGCACGCCAATCAGCGTGCTTTGTACGCAGCTGATGGCATGATTTATCACGATGCACTGGTCGCCGCTGCGAAGCATCGTCAGCTGGAAGTCGTGCTGTTTCACAAGAACGATGTCCTCAAGATTTGCTGCGATCGCCTGGACTGTGGTGCGGACGAGCTCGAAGAGATCCTGCTGCAGTTTGGCAAGGACGTCGGCAGTCCATGGCAAAAGGAACACCAGATGGCGGCGGCCGCTGCCATTGATGCGCTGTTTCGTTAGGGAAGCTCTGAACAATCAGAGCTTTCCTGGTCGATCCGCCATCGGATCCGGAGGAAATCCTTGATCACGCTCTACACCGCTTCCACCCCCAACGGCTGGAAAGTGTCCTGTGCCCTGGAAGAAATGGATCTGCCATACGATGTGCATGACATCGATCTTCGTGCCAATGCCCAGAAGGCACCGGTTTATCTGGCGATCAACCCAAATGGACGCATACCTACCATTGTTCATGATGGATTTGCGGTCTTCGAATCCGGCGCGATTCTCCTGTATCTCGCAGAGCTGACCGGTCAGCTGATCCCCGGTGATCGCAAGGGGCGATCCAGAGTCACACAGTGGCTGATGTTTCAGATGGGTGGTTTAGGCCCGATGATGGGGCAGGCCAATGTCTTCTACCGGGCGATGGAGATCAAGATCCCGGCGGCGATCAGTCGCTATCAGAATGAGTCGCGCAGGCTGTTCGAAGTATTGAACACACAACTCGAAGCGCATGAATTTCTGGTCGACGAGTTTTCCATCGCTGACATCGCCAACTGGTGTTGGGTACGACTGTACTTCTGGTCAGGGGTTTCCCTGGACGGTCTCGATCATTTGAAGCGCTGGATGGAACTGATCGAAGCGCGCCCTGCATGTCAGCGAGGTTTAACCGTGCCGAAGCCTCTGCTCCTGCCGACTGACCCGGCCGGAGTGGAGAAGGTTTCAGAAACCTCCCGAGTGATCATGCAGCGATGAACCCGGAATCCCCCTGGCTTCACACACCTGACCTTATCCAGATCAATCGGAGTCACCAGGACACCGCAGTGGGTCAATTGGGCATTGAGTTCATATCAGTCGGAGCGAATACACTGACCGCAAGAATGCCGGTCGACTCCCGCACTCGCCAACCCGCCGGCCTGTTACACGGTGGTGCATCGGTATTGTTGGCGGAGACGCTGGCGAGCTGTGCCGCATGGCAGACCATTGATCGATCTCGGAACTCAGCAGTAGGCATCGAAATCAACGCCAACCACGTTCGGGGTGTGCGAGATGGCTGGGTGATCGGAACCGTGACACCGATTCATCTGGGTCGAACCACGCAGATCTGGGAAGTCAGGATTGTCGATAATGCCGATCACCTCGTTTGTGTGTCGCGCGCCACCATGTCGATTCTTGAAAACAGCCGGCGTTCCTGAATCTGTGCATTGGTCAGTTGCGATTAACCTGACTGCGTGAGAAACCGGCGGTCTGTTTGTACCGTGCAGCGATTGATTCGAGTTCAGCCTGGCTGATGATGTCATGAATGTGGCGGAAGCCATATGGCGCCCGTTCCTGCGCGAGTTGCATGACTTGATCGGGTCCATTGCCGCGATTGGCCAGAACGATTTTCGCGGTGGTCTCGCGCCGTTCCTCTTCATAGCGTGCGAGAGCCTGTTCTTCATCAGCGCATTCGTGGAGAGCATCGGCGAGGCTTGCCGCGTCGAGAATCGCCTGTGAAGCGCCGTTAGAGCCGATGGGATACATGGGATGTGCGGCATCGCCCAGCAACGTCACCCTGCCATGTGACCATCTTGGCAACGGGTCGCGATCGCACATCGGATATTCAAAGGCGTCCGTGCCATTGGCGATCAATGCAGGCACATCGAGCCAGTTCCATTGCCAGTGGGCAAAGTGTTCAGCGAACACCGACTTGTCGACCCGCTTCGACCAATCCTGGCGTGGAGGCGTACTGCCCGGGACTGAGCGTTCCATGATCCAGTTGGTGAGGTTTTTTCCGGTTGCCTGGAAAGCCTGGCCGGAGATAGGGTAAACCACCGCTTTTTGGGTGGCATGTCCGGCCTGGATCATGCTGCGCCCGTCGAGGAACGCAGGGGCCATGGTGGACCCTCGCCACAGCACACGGCCTGAATATCTGGGCAATCCCTCATCTGGGTAGAAGGCAGCGCGGACGGTAGAGTGTATTCCATCGGCCGCGATGATGACTTCAGCGCGGACTTCGCCAATCTCTTCGCCAGTTTGTCGGTTTTCGAATACTGCCGTTGCGGGATTCGTCGCATTGCCTACATCGAATCGCTTGATGGCGCGTCCTGTCAAGATGCGTTCAGCGCCAAGTTGGTGGGTCACCTCGTTTAGCAGCAGCGTCTGCAGTTCACCTCGGTGAATTGAGAATTGCGGGTAGTCGTAACCGGCGGCAAGCCCCCTTGGTTCTTGCCATATCAGCTGCCCCCACTGGTTGAAGAAAACCAGTGTCGAGGTTTCCACTGCGATCGCACGTAGCGCGTCCAACAGTCCCAGTTGACTGAGTATCCGGACGCTGTGAGGAAGCAGGTTGATACCCACACCGAGCGGTTCGAGGCGCGGAACCGCTTCGAACACCAGACAATCGAGCCCACGGCGTCGACATTGCAGTGCCATGACGAGCCCGCCGATGCCACCGCCGATGATCGCGATGCGGGTTGTCCATCGTTTCAGTGGCATAGGAGGCAAAAAACTTTCAGGCCAGCCACTCGGCCGGTGGAGCATTCACACCATCGAGTGGATATACAGGGCGACGCACACGACTGAACTTAAGCTCTGCGTAGTCAGAGGTACAGACCCCGACGCCAGCACATTCCACCGTTGCTTTCACCAGATCCCGAAAGCCGACGCGATAGTGGATTCGGCTCTTGAGCATGATGTACTTCTTGCTCGTCGGTTCGATGCCGACCGCGCGAAAACAGCCCGGATCAAACGGTTCGATGTGTCTTGAAATGACGACGATCTCGACACCACCGACCACCAGCACCCCGCACAGGCCCATGTTCATCGTCATCCCGCGTGACATCGCAACCGTTGCCGGAAAGCGACCTTCGGCCAATAGTTTGACTCGTCCAGTGACCGTGATCGGCAGGCTCTGACGGGGAATAGAAGGGGTGGGGAGCTTTCCCCCCAAAACAACCGTGATCTCAGCGCCGACACCGGCTTTGATCATCTGTTGTACCACCTCCGGATCGAAAATTCCGAACACCGCAACGTCATCAAGTTTTGCCGCAAGAATGGCAGCCAGTACGTTGGTACTGTCCATCGTGCCGCCTGACGCGGTGTTGTCATAGTGATCGAGCAACAGCACCGGGCCTGGACCATCGCTGGCAGCCAGCGATTCGGCGCGAGCCATGGAGTCTTCCAGCGGTTCCGGGCGATAGATGAAGGCCTCGCGCTGATTCCAGGCATCGTTCAGCAATTCGTCGCGCAGCCGTCTGGCCTGGGCCTCATCGGCGTCGGTGACGATGACGACGGACAAACCGGCATCATGGATATCGGCGTGCGGAAACCCGACAAACAGGTTCGCGGCCAGCGCTTCACCACGTTCTATCTCGATGATGCGCTGTTGCAGCGTCTTGTTGGGCAGATCATCCGTACCTTGTCGCATCACGTGGGGAAGCATGGGTGCATTGGCGAACACCATCACCGGCGAGATCTTGTGCTCAAGCGAGTCAAGCAGGAGAGTGGCCGCACGGGTAGCAGTCTCGGCCATGTCGATGTGCGGGTAGGTGTGATAACCACAGATGATGTCGCAGTGCTCAACCATCAGCGGCGTCACGTTGGCATGCATATCCAGTGCGACCGTGATCGGCATGGTCGGGTGACGAGCCCGAATGCGGCGCAGCAATTCGCCTTCGCCGTCATCAAAGGTCTTGGTCACCATCGCGCCATGCAGATCAAGCATCAGTGCATCGACACCCGCAGCAAGCTCCAGGATCTGGCCAACCATCTCTTCATAGGCATCGTTTTCCACCGGACCACTCGGCGCCGCACCGGCTGCAATGCCCATGCGGAATGCATAGTTGCGAGATTCACAGACGCCGATGAAACCACCAATACAGGTGCCGGTATTGCGAAAAATGTTGACTGCCTTGTCGCCCGTCGCGGGTTTTGCAGCGCCACCGGAAAAGCGGGCGAGATCGGTAAGCACGGGAGAAAAGGTATTGGTTTCGTGGCTCATTCCCGCTATGCCGATCAACATGGTTCTTCAACCCTCCGGAAAGATACAGGTTGGACAGGTGGGGTCGGCATCATGTCGATCATCATCCAGCTGGTACTGTGGTTCCGCGTGGCGCACAACGCGATCATCCGTGGCTGCTGAACCCCCGGTATTGTTCTTCCTGGGACGCATCGCTGTCTCCTTCCAGGAATCATCTTCATTCCATCGATAACGCAGCGGGACGATCGTGCCGGGCACCTGAATGGTCTCGAGCGCGCGCAAGGTGTCGATCATGATGTGTCGCTGTTCGGCGAGATTGTCTGGACGACCTGCCGTATGTCCCAGTGGATAGTCGAGATACACGGCGCGTGGTGGATTGACGCTGGCGGTGATCGAATGCGCACTGGACATGCTGATGGTCGCGATGCCTCGCGCTTCAAGTTGTCTGGCGATCAATCCAACGGATTGATGGCAGACCGGTCACACCGGCACCATGACGACGACATCGACTTCGTCACGTATACACTCGGCAACCAGTCGTGGTGCGAGTACTTCCCGAACCTTGCGAGAGGAGTAGATGCCGCCCATGAAGGTGTAGGCGTAGTCCGCTACCGAACCGATTGCGCCGGCATCTGCCAAACCGGTCAGCGTCCTAGCGGGAAATACCACCGCCGGGTCGCGACGGGCGTCTTGCAGATCATAGGCAAAGTGCGTGACCCTCAGTTCATGGCGCGGCATGCGCATGGCGATCTTGCGGTAACTGATGTCGTCCTTGAAATGAAACGCAATCTGCCCACGAGCGTAGATACCACCGGAGCAGATCAGCCCGACACGTGCACGGGCCAGCGGCTTGCTCAGAGGTGTGAAAGGTGGCGACTCCGGGTTGTGCACCCAAGTGTAGGGCGGGTACCCCAGCGCGTCGTACTGACTGCGTGTGCGCTCGATATAGTCCACCGGTTCCGAAGAACCTGATTCCGTCGTCATCGACCCGGATTCCGCTGTGTTCGTGAGAGGGTGGACCATACACGGTCAATGGCTGAGGGTGAAGCGTTGGCGTATATCGGGACGGTGGTCGCTGTCCTAGGTACTTGACCACTTCATTCTTGTGACGCTCCCTCCTATAGTCGACACTTGAGCCGACACTTGTGATCTGTGCAGCCGAGTCATGTCAAGTTCCACGAAGCGCCATGCGCTGACCTTTGTGACCATCACCGTTCTTCTGGACGTGATTGGTTTCGGCATCATCATGCCGGTATTGCCGATACTGCTCGCCGAGTTGACTGGTGGTGGGTTGTCAGAAGCATCCGAGTGGGGTGGTTATCTGCTGGTCAGTTATGCGGTACTGCAGTTCGTGTTTTCGCCGATCCTGGGTGGTCTCAGTGACAGCTATGGACGCCGTCCGGTATTGCTGCTGTCACTCGGGTTCTATGCGGTGAATTACCTGATCATGGGGTTTGCCACGAGTTTGTTTCTGCTGTTTGTCGGCCGGGTGCTGACGGGTATGTCCAGTGCCACCTATGCCACTGCGAACGCGTTGATCGCGGACGTGAGTCCACCGGAAGAGCGGGCCCAGAATTTCGGACTGCTGGGGATGGCCTTTGGCATCGGCTTCATCATCGGCCCGACGCTGGGTGGTTTGCTGGGTGAGTGGGATACCCGGGCACCGTTTTTTGTTGCGGCTGCGTTCGCGCTGGTCAACACGGTTTATGGCTACTTCGTGCTGAACGAGACGCTTGACGAAAAGAATCGTCGCCCCTTCGACTGGCGACGTGCCAATCCCATTGGTGCGTTTGCGCAGCTGCGCAAGTACCCCATGATTTCGGGCTTGATCGTTGCCGTACTGCTCTACAACATCGGACATCACGTCTATCCCTCGAACTGGAGCTTCTACACGATGGAGAAGTTTCATTGGACCCCGCGTGATGTCGGCCTTTCCATGGGGGTCGTCGGTATCCTCATGGCCGTGGTACAGGGTGGTTTGTTGCGCGTCGTGATTCCACGTATCGGCGCAGGGCGAGCAGCGATTCTGGGTTTTGCCTCGGCGGCGATGGCGTATATCGGTATTGCGATGGCACCTAACGGGCTGACGGTCTACTTCTGGTGCGTGGTGTCTGCGCTGTCCGGGTTCATCATGCCATCGTTGCAGAGCATGTTGTCGAATCAGGTGGCGGCGGATCAGCAGGGTGAGATGCAAGGTATTCTCGCCAGCGTCGGCAGTGTAGGCGCCATCATCGGACCGCTGCTCATGACGCAAACGTTCGCGGTATTCACGCAGTCCGGTGCGTCGTATTACTTTCCTGGCGCGGCCTTCATGGTGGCCGGTTGCCTGTCGATCGTAGCCCTCATGGTGTTTGCCATGCATCTGCGAAGCCAACCCACCCTCTTAGCCACTGGAGTACGTTAACGATGCGTCTGTTGTCACTGGCTGCGGGAGTTCTGCCTGAGTTCTCGCCGGAACAGGTTGCACAGGCCGCCGTCGAGTCCGGCTTCGAAGCGGTCGGGTTTACGGTTGCTCCGGAGTCCTGGACTGACTCCACGACCGCCAACGTGCAGGCCATCCTGCAACCGGCCGGTGTTTCTGTCCTGGATGTTGAGGTGATCTGGATCGGGGCGGACGGACTGGTTTCGGATGGACACCGCAAGATTCTCGATGTCGGTGGCGCACTCGGTGCGAAAAACGCGTTGATCGTTTCATCGTGTACCGATGACGTGAAAAACTGTCACGCATTTGCGATCCTTGCAGAGCACGCCAGCCGACACAACATTCGGGCCTGTCTTGAGTTCCTGCGCATCACTGCGGTGACGCACTTGAGCCAGGCGCTGCGCATTATCGAAACTGTAGGGCATCCTGCGGGTGGAATACTGGTTGATGCGATCCACCTTGCACGTTGCAAAGAGTTCCATCTGTTACGGTCGGTCGATCCACGTTGGCTACCCTATTCGCAGTTCTGCGATGGGAACGTGGATTGTGCAGAGGATTACCAGAGCCTGCTGACGGATGCAGTTGATCTGCGTTGTCTGCCGGGTGAAGGCGAATTGCCATTACGGGATGTGCTTGCAGTACTGCCTGAGGATCTGCCGTTAGCCCTGGAAATTCGTTCGCGCAAGCTGCGCGAGGAATTCCCGAACCACGTGGCGCGAGCGCGACATGTGCTGACGGGGGCCAGGACGTACTTCAATCAATGACCTTTGAGCACTGATTCAATCTGGACATTCACGTCGCCAAGAGGAGAGGGAGATGAGCGAGCTGCCGATGCTGTACGAAGAGAGTGATCACATCGGTGTGATCACCCTGAACCGGCCAGAGGCCATGAATGCTCTGACCTATGAAAGTTATCGATTGCTGGAGGATTACGTTCGCGACAGTCAGGCGCGGGTGCTGATCATCACTGCCAACGGTCGTGCGTTCTGCTCGGGTGATGATGTAAAACAGATTCTCGGCTCGACCGCGCCTGCGCCAGAAGAATTCCGCGCGAGATCCGTCAAGTCCGGTGGTCTCACCCCGGCTGCCGACGCGCTGCTGCACACCAACATTCCTGTCATCGCTGCGGTCAATGGTCCGGCGGTGGGGTGGGGCATGGAGCTGGCGTTGATGGCCGACATTCGAGTGATCTCGGAAAAAGCCAAATTTGGTGAACTTTTTGTGCTGCGTGGGCTGTGCTGTGATGCGCCAGGCCTCGGTCGCCTTGCGCAACTCGTTGGGCGGGAGCGTGCTGCGGAACTGCTCTTTACCGGTGACATCATTGATGCGCAGACTGCGCTGGCCATCGGTCTAGTCTCACGAGTAGTGGCATCTGAGGCGTTGATGGAAACCGCCATGGGCATCGCGCGCAAGATTGCAGGTAATCCACCGCTCGCCGTGCAAGCGCTCAAGGAAGGCCTGCGCCGCACGCTTGAGCCGGATTGGAAGGACACCGGCAAGTGGGCAAGTCAGCAGATTCAGCGACTTCGTCAGACGGAAGATTCGAAAGAGGGGGTCCGGTCGTTTCTTGAGAAGCGGGCGGCGGTATATGTCGGGCGTTGAGCGGGCTCTTTTTTTCGCCTGCGGGCATCCTGCCCTCCGGCTATGACCGGTTGCTTCGCTCCCTCACACCGGCGCTATCGGCTGCGCCGATAGAGCCGGTGGGGCGGCACATCCGTGTGCCGCCTTGCCTGTTTCCGGCAGTATTGCAGGCTCAACCGGATGGCGGTGATAAGGTGCGTCTTGTGGGCGATCTCCCGAGCGCGATCGATGGGACGAATCTGGCGCCTCTCATCGAAGCTTCAACGCTGCTGCAATTGCGTCCAGCTTCTCCTGCCTGACACCGCGCTCCACGTGGGCACCCTTGTCAAAAACCATCGTGCCTCGAATGGCCGGATCGTACATCGGCCACTTGGGCCGTGCGCCGCCGTTCGGATCACCGGTCTTTGCAAACGTGGTCCAGTAGTCCGCCATGAGTGACGCGGTGTGTCGGTCCGCGTCGTTCCAGTCGTGACCGACCAGGTGCAGGTTGTCAAAGACAAAAACCAGATCACCTGAGTGATAGGCGCCGACGCTGCGTGGTCCGTCCGGCAGTTGCAGATCGGGATTGTCCGGATCATACAATCGGAACGCCGGTGGAATATGGGCCATGTGATAGAGGAAAACCTGCGCCTTGGAGTGTGCGTGCAGATCGGCCCATTCACGCATGCCGAGGGTCAGAAAAATATCGGCATTGATGGCTCGTTCAGCAATTGCTGGCGACTGGCAGCGCTGCGCGGCGTACAACTCGACCAAACGACTGGCCTGCTCGCCGAAGCGCTTGTCCAATCGGGTGCGATACGTTGTGTCGTCGAGGTTGTCAGTGAGCGGCAGCAGACCAACACCTTCATCTGCCGTGGAGCCCAGGAGTAACGGAATTCGTGCTTGTCGGCCCGCCAGCAACTGCGATCTGGGGGATTCGGGCACCACCCAGCCATCAGTCACGGTTCGGCTCGCTTGATCCCAGCCCGAGGCCAGTTGTGATGCCAGTATTTTTTCTACCGGCAATGTTCGCAGGGCTTCCGTCAACGCACTGAAATCGGTTGGTTGTGTTGAACCTTCGAGCGCCTTTGTGGCGAACCCGGCGCCGCGTTCCTGTCCGTTGGCGTCTTTGTCAGAAGCTGGCATGGCGCAACTCGCCGACTGACCAATGGCCTTATGAAACAACCCCTTGGCGAGCGGTGATGTCATGAGCAGACACGTCGTCTGTGATCCTGCCGACTGTCCGAGCAGCGTCACGTTGTCTGGATCTCCGCCCAGTGCACTGATGTTTTCCTGTACCCATTGCAATGCCTGGATCACATCGAGCAGGCCGTAGTTTCCAGACGAGTGCGGCGTGTTTTCGGCTGCCAGTGCACGATGTGCCAGAAAACCCAGAGCACCCAGTCGATAGTTGATGGTAACGATGACGACGTCACGACGAGCCAGCGCAGTGCCATCAAAGATCCGCGCATGACCGAAGCCCGAAGTGTGGCTGCCGCCATGTACCCAGAGCATGACCGGCAACCGGTCTCCTATACCTGCCGGAGTCCAGACATTCAGAAAAAGGCAGTCTTCGTTGGCCAGAAACGGACCACGCGACCACACAAAGGCATTGGTTGCAGGGTGTTGAGGGCAGGCCGGACCTGGTCGCGTTGTGTTTCGAACCGTGGTCCAGGCTGGATGAGGTACTGGGGGTTTGAACCGTAGATCAGCGATCGGCGCACGTGCGTAGGGAATTCCGACAAAGGCTCGCACCCCGGCAGTCTCGTCAGCCCACAGTCCCTCCACAGGACCGATGGGTAACTGGACACGCAGCGCGTTCACGATGACATCAGCGTTCGTCAGCGGTGCAAGCGCGAGGAGGACAACAACGGTGAACCTAACCAGGCACACGTTCGAAGGCCGGAACGCCCTCCGGCAGTTGATGAAAGACCTGCTTGTCGACGGTGAAGATTGCCATCTGCGGTTTGCCATAGAGTGATGGATCGTCCATCGACCCTACCTTGAGAATGATGGCATTTTTCAGTCCTGGCGCACGGGTCAGGATGTGTGTGCCGCAGTTTGGGCAGAATTCGCGCGTGACGGGATTGGCCAGATCGCTGCGGGTGAACGCCTTGGTCTGGCCGAGTGTCAGCTTGAATCCAGCGGCTGGCATGGCCATGAAGAAGTTTGGAGCGCCGCCGGTGAGGTACTGACACTCGCGACAATGGCATTGCGCTTTCATCATCGCATCACCTTCGGCCTCATACCGAACGGCACCACAGTAACACCCGCCTGTAACTTTCATGCCTGCTCCCGCGCTGTTGGATTTCTTCAACTCTGCCCTAAAGTGGAGACTTGCACCACAAGCACACATTGTGGGTCCATTCATTTTAGAAACCAGCGGCGTGACCTTCCTTGCGGTGATCTGATCCAGCGATGTAGCCATCATCCGATCGATAGATGAGCTGAGCGCCACCAAACAGCCATGGTCGCTTTTCATAGCGGACACGATGGCCACGTGTTTCGAGATCGGCGAGTACGGCGAGGTCGAAACCAGGTTCGAGACCCACACCGAAGTCTTCGTAGACGTGCCATCGAGGGGCATCGCTAGCCGCTTGCGGATTCTGCAGGTGGTCAAAAATCCGGGTGACCATCTGCACGTGACCCTGATGCTGCATGTGCCCGCCCATCACGCCAAAACTCAAACGCGGTTGTCCTTGGTCGGTCACAAAACCGGGGATGATGGTGTGAAACGGTCTCTTCGCTGGGCCGACACAGTTTGGATGCGAGGCATCCAGACTAAATCCACGACCACGATTCTGCATGCTGATACCGGTACCCGGAATGACAATGCCGGATCCGAAACCCTGATAGTTCGACTGGATATAGGAAATCATCATGCCGCTGGCATCGGCGGCAGTGAGATAAACGGTGTCATGGCTGATAGGCAGCAGCACCGGTGGGAGTGGGGCTGCGCGCTCGGTGATCTGTCGTGCTGCGTGTTCGAGCGAGCCCGGAGCAAGCAGCTCTTCTACTGACACGCGCATGAACCGGGGATCTGCGAAGTGCGTAAACGCTGCATGGATCGCAAGCTTCATCGCCTCCACCTGCTGATGCACCCAGGCAGCTGAATCAACGGCAGCTGGTTCCAGGTGGCGCAGGATTCCCAAGGCGATCTGCGCCGCCAGACCCTGGCCGTTTGGTGGAATTTCGTGCAGAACGTGTGATCGGTAGTTAATCTCCGAAGGGGTTACCCAATCCGCGACATGCGATTCGAGATCGTGCTTGCGCATTGCACCACCCGCAGCTTTAGCGGCAGCCTCGATTCGGCTGGCAAGTTCTCCACGATAGAACGATTCACCTTTACTGTCGGCGATGGCGCTCAGCGTTCGGGCCAGATCCGGTCGTCGGAACACGGTGCCGGGACCGGGCGCCGGCGTGAAGTGGTTCTGCCACTCCGGGAAGTGTGCAAAGGTTGATGTTGCAGCCTGCCAGAAACCGGCTGTCAGTGGTCCGACCTGGAAACCACCCTCGGCGTAGGCAATGGCATCCTCAAACAAGCGGTCGAACGAGAGTTTGCCGAAGCGTTCAGACAGAGCTGCCCAGGCACTGACAGCGCCGGGAACGGTGATGGTATCCCAGCCCAGGTCTGGCATCCGGGTGTGGTCCTTGAAGTGCTCGGGTGTCCATGCGGATGGGGAGCGCCCGGAAGCATTCAGTCCATGCAGGGTCGTGCCATCCCAGAGGATGGCAAATGCATCACTGCCAACACCGTTGTTATTGGGCTCGACCACAGTCAAGGTGATGGCGGCGGCCAGTGCGGCATCGACAGCGTTGCCCCCTTGCCTGAGCGCATGCAGACCGGCGGCGGTAGCCAGTGGCTGAGAAGTCGCCACCACGTTCCGGGCGCATACCGGTGATCGCTGCGAGGGGTAAGGTTGTTTGAAGTCGAGCATGTCCGGTGCAAGTATGGGTACACTTCAAAGTGTACAGATCAGCGGAGAGGGGAATTGGGAAAACTCGATGGAAAAGTTGCCATTGTCACGGGTGCCGGTGGCGGGTTGGGTCGTTGTCATGCGTTGGGACTGGCAGCCGAGGGGGCCAAGGTTGTAGTTAACGATCTGGGTGGCTCGCGCGACGGTTCAGGCGCAGGTCACTCCATGGCCGATGGAGTCGTTGCGGAAATCAGGGCCAATGGCGGCACGGCGGTGGCGCACTATGGTTCGGTCACCAATGCAGACGATGCGGCCGGCATGGTGGCCAAGGCGGTAGAAGCCTTTGGCAGGCTCGACATTCTGGTCAACAACGCCGGCATCCTGCGCGACCGCACATTCAAGAAGATGACCCATGCCGAGTGGGACATCGTCATTGATGTCCATTTGCGCGGCACGTACCTCGTCACGCGCGCGGCGTGGGATCAGCTGCTCGCTCAGGCTGAGGGTGGCCGGATCATCAATACTAGCTCGACCTCAGGGCTGATCGGCAATTTCGGGCAGGCCAACTATGGCGCCGCGAAAGCTGGCATCGCTGGCTTCACCCGGGTCCTTGCACTGGAAGGCATGAAGTCTGGCATCACGGTAAACACGCTGGCACCAGCCGCGTTTTCTCGCATGACGGAAGACATCATGCAGGAAGACCAGGCGGATCGCTTTGCGCCGGACAAGGTGTCGCCGGTTGTTGTGTGGCTGTGTACTGACGACGCAAAGGATGTCACCGGGCGGCAGTTCTGTGTCGGCGGTAACCGCATCTCGCTGCTTTCATGGCAGGTGCTCACCATTGGTCAGCATGCGCCGAAGGATGCCCCGTGGACGGTGGATGAGGTAGATGCTGCAATGAAAGCAAGCCGGGAACAGTGGCCTCGTCCGCTCAAGCCAATGGAGGTCTAAGGACCATGATATCGATGGACTTCATGCGCAATGTGCGATGGCTTGTTGCAGGCAGCCTGCTGCTATCGACTACCCTGGTGGTCGGCGCCGACTACAAGGCCCCGCGTGGCCCGGATGTCAGGCATCCAGATCTGAACGGTATCTGGCAAGCGATGAATGAAGCCAATTGGGATGTCGAGCGACATATGGCGCGCGCCGGTGTTCAGCTTAGAGAAGGTCCGATGGGGCCGGTGCCTGCAGTCCCGGTGCTTAACATGGGAGCGGTCGCGTCGGTACCCCCCGGCATTGGTGTCATCAAAGGTGGTGGGCGTATCCCGTATACGGAAGCAGCACTGAAGCTCAGGCAGGAAAATGCGGCGGACTGGGCTAATCGTGACCCGGAGGTGAAGTGCTATCTGCCCGGTATACCACGCGCGAGCTACATGCCGCAGCCGTTCCAGATCTTCCAGAACAAGCAGGACATCTTCATCGCTTATCAGTATGCCGGTGCCAACCGCGACATTCTGATGAAGGACCCCGGTCCGGCACCGGTTGATTCCTGGATGGGCCAATCGTATGGCCAGTGGGAAGGGGATACGCTGGTCATTGAGGTGACTGGACAGATGGCCGATACCTGGTTTGATCGTTCAGGCAACCATCACAGCGAACAGATGAAGGTCACCGAACGGATCACACCCATGAGTGCCAACCACCTCTGGTACGAGGCCTCCATAGAAGATCCGGCTACCTTCACCGCTCCGTGGACCATCGAAATGCCGCTGTATCGTCGACTGGAACCCGGTATTGAACTGATGGATTTCAAGTGCGTCGAATTTGTCGAAGAGCTGATGTATGGCGAGTTCCGACGAAAGCCCTTACCTCGCTAAGTTCACAGCCTCGCTAACGTCACGGGAGGAAGAAATGAAACGATTGATCACGGTGTGTGTTGTCCTGTCGGTGACCGGCTTGCCGACGATATTGTCTGCTGCGAACAAGCTGCCGGATCTGTCCGGTACCTATGACATTGCCACGCTGACGCCGCTGCAGAGACCACAGGCGTTTGGTGACAAGTTGTATATGTCGCCCGAAGAAGCGAAGAAGATCGAAGAGACCGCGAAGGCCGCGATGGCTGCCGGCCAGTTAGACAGCGACCCGAATCGAGAGGCTCCCCCGGCAGGTGGTGATGGATCGTCCGGAGCGGCGGGTAATGTCGGTGGTTATAACAGCTTCTGGATCGACAATGGTGAAACGGCAGCCCTCGTGGACGGCAAATTCCGCACCTCCATCATTCATGACCCAGCCAATGGGCGACAACCACCGATGACGCAGGCAGGCATGACCCGCGCCGCGAAGTTCTTCGCGATGTTTCAACCCAACGAAGGTGAAGCCTGGTGGTACCCGGGTCCTGGTCCCTGGGACAATCCGGAATCCACCACGCTGTCGGATCGTTGTTTACTTGGATTCAGCTCCACCGCTGGACCACCGATGCTGCCCGCGCTGTACAACAACCTGCATCGCATCGTGCAGACGGAAGATCATGTGATGATCTTGTCGGAGATGGTGCATGACGCGCGCATCGTACGCATGAACAGTGAACATGCGCCCGCAGACGTTCGTAAGTGGCTCGGTGATTCCATCGGATGGTGGGAAGGGGGCACGCTGGTTGTCGACACCACCAACTTCCGGGATACGCCTGCCATGTATCTGGCGGGTGAGGATCTGCATGTCGTCGAGAGATTCAGGAAGCTGGATGACAACACGTTGCTCTACAGCTTCAAGGTCGAAGATCCGAAGGTGTGGACGACATCATTCAGTGGCGAGTATCCATGGCCACGCACCGAAGATCGCTTGTTTGAGTACGCCTGTCACGAAGGCAATCTTGCCATGGGCAACATGCTGCGTGGCGCGCGGTTGCTGGAAGCTGACAAGGCAGCGGAGAAGGGCGGGGTCACACCAGGCGGTCAATGATGGTGGGGTCTGGTCGTTTGCTTTGGATGGCATTCGCGATCAGGAGATCACTCCCACAATGGCGCAGAACCCCAGTCCTGTAGGAGCGGTCTCCCGACCGCGATCCCATACGCGTGGCAACGAAGTCTTGTGGGAGATCCCGACCGGGATCCCAATCACAGGGTTGCGCAGCCCGCACAATCCGTGATGAACCTCGTCCGATCAATCAACTGAAACCAATCACCGCACTCGTCACCAACATCACACTAACCACGGGCAACCACAGCCGCCGTTCTTTGGCGCTGCGCGTAGCTGCGTTGGCGACACAACCGAGCGCTGAATAAACGATGACGATCCAGATCAACGACCTTGATTCCTCATACCATTCGGGAAAAGACAGCTGCGCGCGTGTAGCCACTACCGCTACAAATGCCACCAACAGGGCCGCCGACACAATCGGTACCAGGCGCCACAAGCCCGGCAAAACGCCGCGGTGCCGACCGCCAAGCGTCCACTCTCCCCATGGGGCACCAAGCGCCAGCGCAAGTTGGAACAGGACCGTCAGTAGCGTCATTACCATGAAGATCCAGGCACACAGTTCAGTCATGTTCATGTGAGGTTCCTGTCTATCATTCTCGTGGAGCGGTATCTTGAGTTCGCGATCAGGAGATCGCTCCCAGTGTGCCCGGCATGGGCATGTACTCGCTGACTGAAAGGAGTCAGCCGGAAGACGTGACTGAAACCGTAGCGAAGCGCAAGGGGCAACCTGAAGGAAGCGTGGAGCAAAGGGGCGGCCGCAGGAACACGAACAAGCAGTGAGGCAGGATGCGGGCGACGAGCGTGCTGGGAAACGCGAAGTCCAAAGGTCACCGAAAGACGCATCAAGTAGAGCTTGGCGGGATGTCCCGAAAGTACATGCACCTTACCCGGGGAGAGCCCTTCTGTGAGAGCGGAAGGGCAGTCAGCAGAGGCCATAGTAGTGAAGAAGCCTGGTAATGCGGGTGGAGCAAAGGGCCGAAGGACCGAAGACACCCACTTAAGCCTGCATGGTTGAGCGAACAGCATTTTGTAACGGGCGGACGCAGTAACTCCGACAGCCATCCCCCCGGCAGACGTGGAAGGCGATGTGGATCATCGAGGGAAGCGATCTGCAGGATGCTAGTGAGGCCATGAAGCGGTACAAGAAAGGAGACGTGTTGACTGAGAGTTTGCTGGAAGAAGTGCTGACGCGCGAGACACTGCGATCGGCCTACAAGGTTGTGCGCAGGAATGCAGGCGCGCCGGGTGTGGATGGAATCACGACGACGGCTTTGAAAGCTCACCTGAAGAAACACGGGGCGACGATCCGGGAGCGGTTGC
>JAYSTS010000271.1:0-2228 GCA_043719475.1 Gammaproteobacteria bacterium
ACAATACGGGTGGTAAAACCTTTCAAGACGGCTTCTGATCAGAAAAAGGGCAGGAACTATACGCCAGCGTCCGGTGGCTGCGGAAGATCAGGACACTGCAGCCAGTGGCTCCTTCAGGACAATCTCGGCAAACGGATCTTCCTTCAACATCGCCAACATCGCCGCCGCCGGCATGGGCGCGGCATAGATATAGCCTTGAACCTCACTGCAACCCTGCGCTTTCAGATAGTTGAGCTGGGTGCGGTTTTCAACGCCTTCGGCGATGAGGTCAAGCTTCAGCCCCTGCGCCATGGCGACGATCGCATTGACGATGCTGGCCTCGCCTTCCGCTTCCTCTTCACGAATATCCAGCACAAAACTGCGATCGATCTTGAGGGTGTTGATCGGAAACTGGCGCAGATAACTGAGTGATGAATAACCGGTGCCGAAGTCATCGATCGCAACCCTTGCGCCGAGTGACCGCAATGCCTTCAGCTTGGGAATGATGACTTCCATATCCTGCATCAAGGTGTTTTCGGTGATCTCGAGTTTTATTCGACTCGGCTCGATGCCGGCTTCTTCCATGGCACCTGTGAACTGCTCGACAAAGCCTTCCTTCTCAAGCTGAGCCGCTGACACATTGACCGACAGCCGTACTTCACCGACTCCATCCCGACCCCAGGCCACCAGATCCGCGAACGCGCGCTGTTGCACATATTCATCGAGGGCAACGATGAGCCCGGTTTCTTCCGCCAAAGGCAGGAATTCTGCTGGAGCGATGAGCCCGCGTTCAGGATGTCGCCATCGAACAAGCGCCTCGACACCACTGATGTGACCGGTATCCAGACAGACCTGTGGCTGATAGTGCACTTCGAGTTCGCCGCGATTGAGGCCGTTGCGCAATTCACGCTCGAGGATCAACCGCGTTGAAAAGCGGTTGTTCATTTCATCGGCAAAAAACTGATAGCCGTTCTTGCCTCGACTCTTGATGTGATACATCGCGATGTCGGCGTTCTGGATCAGTGCATCCGCCGTATCGCCACCTTCGGGATGCATGGCGATACCAATGCTGGCACCCACAAAGAGTTCATGACCATCGATCACAAATGGCGAGCCCAGCCGATCAAGGATTTTTCTGGCAATGACGACCACGTCATCACGGGTGCGAATCTCCGGCAACAGCAGCGTGAACTCATCTCCGCCAAAACGAGACAACGTGTCACCACGCCGCAAACAACTTTGCAAACGATTCGCAACTGCTTTCAGAAGACGATCACCCATGGTGTGACCCAGCGTGTCGTTCACCACCTTGAAGCGATCAAGGTCCAGAAACATCACAGCCAGGCCAATCTTGTTCCGCTGCCCCTGCGTGATCGCCAGTTCCAGACGATCCTTGAGCAGCGCACGATTGGGCAAATGGGTGAGCAGATCGTGGTAGGCCTGGAAGTTGATCACTTCCTGGGCTTCCTTGCGTTCGCTGATGTCGCGAATGGTGCCAATCGTACCGATGAAGGTTTGTCGGTTGCGCTCGCCTGGATCGGTATACATACCCTGCGCCGCAAGCTCGACCCAGACGGATTGCACGTCACTGAATCGCGACCCTGGCCGCTTCAATGAGCTACGCATTTTCAGTTCGACATTACGCGCGGAGCGGGTGCCGGTACGGCGCTCATTAAAGACGTTACGGGCAATATCCAGATAATCCGGATCGACCAGCTCGGTATAGTTGCGGTTGAGCAGGTCGCCCATCTCAAAGCCCAGCATTGGCCCCAGCCGTTCATTCAGGAACGTGAAACAGCCATTACGATCGAGCATGTAGACCAGATCGGGTGAACTATTGACGATGAAGCGGTGCAGTTCCTCGCTGGTCTTAATCTGCGCTTCCATCGCCTGATTCTGATCTTCGAGCCGCACCTGACGAAGGGCCGTCTCCATCGTGGCGATGAGTTCGGCGGCTTCATAGGGTTTTTTCACAAAATCAAAAGCGCCGCAGTGCAGCGCATGTTTGACGCCACTGAAGCTTGCATCGCCACTGACAACAATGATTTTGGTATCGATTTTTTCGCGCGCGACAAAGTCGAGTACGTCGTGGCCACTGACCCCAGGCATGATGAGATCGAGAAGGACGACGTCATACGATTCAGCCACGAGCGCGTCGAGCGCCGCCTGACCGCCGAGCGCCTTGTCGGCGCTGTAGCCATGTATGGAGACCAGTTGATACAGGCTCTCGAGAAGTTCGGCCTTGTCAT
>JAYSTS010000272.1:0-12277 GCA_043719475.1 Gammaproteobacteria bacterium
CGCGATTTCATTCACCCAGATCGCGGTCGGGATCTCCCACACTCTCTCGATGCCGATGCCTGTGGGAGCGATCTCCTGATCGCGATTTTCGATGATCCCAACAATCGCGGTCAGGAGACCGCTCCCACAAGAGACCGCTCCCACCAGGAGACCGCCCGTGACGACCTGCAGCAATATCAGCGAATAACCAGCGTCCCGAACTGTCCACTGCGAAAGAGACGTAGCACCAGCTGTTGCGTCTCTGTGCGGATCACGTCCCGCAGATCTTCGATGTTGCGCACCGGCTGCCGGTTCACCGCAACGATGACATCTCCCTTGCGCAGACCGGCAATGCCCGCCGGGCTATCAAATGCCATCTCCGTCACCAGTATTCCCGCACCTGCCTCCGGACCTTCAGGGCTGCGAAAGTTCTGCAGTTCCGCGCCGCGTAGTTTCGCGTTGAGCCGTTGTCCGGCAATCTGTTCTCCCTCATAAGCTTCCAGCGCAAGCACCAGGGCGCGGGGCTGTCCGTTGCGTTGCACGGTTATCGGTAGCTTGCCACCGGCGAACACCACCGCTTCCTGCGACCGATAGTCGCCCATCTTTTCGATCCGTCGCTCGCCCAGTTGAACCACGACATCGCCGGGTTGCACGCCCGCTTTCGCAGCCGGGCTGTCTGGATCAATCTGCACCACGACAACACCCGCAACACGCGTAGCACCGAAGGCCTCTGCAAGCTCTGGCGTGAGACTCTGCACGTCCATACCGATATACCCGCGCTGCACCTTGCCATGCGCCAGCAACTGCGAGAGCACTGCCTTCACCATGTTGGAGGGGATCGCAAAGCCAATACCGACGTTGCCACCGGATGGCGCGAAAATCGCAGTGTTGATACCGACTAGTCGACCAGCGAGATCAACCAGCGCCCCACCTGAATTGCCGGGATTGATACTGGCATCGGTCTGGATGAAATCTTCGTAGCCTTCGATCCCCAGCCCACTTCGACCCAGGGCGCTGACGATGCCACTGGTCACCGTCTGATTCAGTCCGAAGGGGTTACCGATCGCCACGACAAAATCACCCACCCGCAATTGTCCTGAGTTCGCAAAGGCGATCTGTCGAAGACCCTTCGGGTCAACTTTCACGACCGCGAGATCAACCTGCGCATCACGCCCGACCAGCTCGCCACTGAGCACCCGACCGTCAGACAAGCCAACACTGATTTCGTCAGCACCCTCAACAACGTGATTGTTCGTGACGATGTAGCCACCGGCCGCATCCACTACGACACCGGACCCGGCGCTCTGTGTCCGCCGGGTCTGGGGAGTGCCTGGTACCCCAAAAAACCGGCGAAAGAAGGGGTCTTCAAGCAGCGGATTGCGTACCTGCACGGTGGTGTAGGTCGCAATATTCACTACCGCAGGGTTGACCTTCTCCAGCATCGGCGCAAGGGAGGGGAGCTGACCACCCTCAGAGGTTGCCAATGGCAGAGCAGCCAACACCAGACTCGGTACTGACATGAAAACAAACACCAGCGCAGTACATCTGACCAATCCGATCACGCGATTTTCCTTGAAGTTGCCAGTGCTGTCTGCAGCTCGGCAACGGTAAATGGTTTCGCCAACAGGCGGGTTTCAGTATCGGTTTTGATCTGCAGTGCGGATTCAACGTCGGCATAACCAGTCATGACCACCACCGGAAGTCGCGGATATTTCACCCGCATCACTTTAAGCAGCTCGGCACCCGACATATCGGGCATGGCCAGATCAAGCAGCATCACATCAAAACATTCCCGAGCACACACCTCTTGTGCAGCTAATGCTGCCATTGCAGCAGCTCCGCTGTCGACGGCGACCGCAGCGTAGTTCAATCGCTCAAGCATTGCCGCTGTCACCAGCCGAACTGACGCATCATCGTCCACGATCAGAATCTTCCCTTCCGACATTCCGGCCTCGTGAGTTCGTCACTGCATGAGCAGAGAGTACACGCAGAAGTCTCCGGGAGCGTGACTATAGAATTGGACTCCTGAAACGTCTATGTTGCCAACAGAACACACAACACAAACTAAAACGGGGGCGGCATGGAGATTCGCGACAAGATCATTGTCATCACGGGCGGTGCAAGTGGCATTGGTCGCGCACTGGCAGAACGGTTTTTGCGCGATGGCGCGCGCCGCGTTGTGATCGCGGACATCAGCGACAACGTCCTGGCAGTGGCGCAGGAAATTGGCGCGATCGGTAAACGTGTCAACGTCGCCATCGAGACCGAGGTAGAGGCGTTGATTGCACAGGTTGAGAGCGAAGTCGGCCCGATTGATCTGTTTTGTTCCAATGCCGGTATCGGCATCGGCCGGGACATCGATGAATCCGAAGCCGTGTGGGAACGGATCTGGCACGTCAACACCATGTCGCAGGTTTACGCCGCCAAGTACATGGTCCCGCGCATGCTGAAACGAAACGGCGGTTATCTGCTGAACACGGCTTCTGCCGCCGGCCTGCTCAGCCAGGTCGGCTCCGTCACCTACGCAGTGACCAAGCACGCCTGCGTTGCACTGGCCGAGTGGTTGTCCATCACCTACGGTGATCGTGGCATCAAGGTTTCAGTGCTCTGCCCACAGGCGGTACGTACACCAATGACCGCCGGCGGCGCTGGTGTAGCAGGGGTTGACGGGATGCTGGAGACCCCGGTGGTCGCTGAGGCCGTCGTGCAAACGCTGCGGGACGAACGCTTCCTCGTCTTGCCACACGCCGAAGTCGCGGAGTACATCAAGCGCAAGACAGCGGACTATGATCGTTGGCTCAAAGGCATGCGGCGATTACAGGTTGAGTACGGCAGAACCAACCAGGCCTGACCCTTTCCTCAGATCCTTTCCTCAGGCTCTTTTCTCAGGCTATTTCCTCAGGAAGAGGCCGGCGGAATCTCATGCGTAACCCAACCGCTCGCCATCGGCGGGCGATTGGGACTCACGTCCGCTCTGGCTACCCTGCCCCATCACCCGGTCTCGTTCAATCCTGCCACTACGTGCATCACGCACCGGCGCCTGGCCCAGCGGCACGAGAACTTCGTCAGCTGAGCCGATCTTGAAACGGTCGTCGTGGCGAAAGTTGTAGATGATCCGCCGACAGGCCTGCAGATTGGGCGCCTGTTGCAGTTGAGCGATCAGCAACGCAGCAACTACGGCCGCATCAAATTCACTCGGATAGGGTCCGAGTGGATGTCCTTCACGGGTCTTCACGTGCCAACCCCCACGCGCGGCGAATGTGCGCCCCGAGCGAGTCCACTGTGACGGGCTTTCGCCCTCGCGATTTGTCGAGTATGAAGGTACCACAGTTCCTCCCAGCGTCTGGCTTCTATGTCCAGTTAGATCGGTCCAGTTAGATCAGTCCAGTTAGATCAGTCGTGTTCAATCAACGTAAAGAGCGATCTTCACTTCTCGAAGTATAACCCCAGCTTTCTGGCCGTGAACACCGCTAACCTTCACTCCTAACCTTCACCTCTAACCTTCACTCCCAATCTTCACCGGTAACCTTCACCTCTAACCTTCACCTCTAACCTTCGTCGTTAGCCCATAGCCTCTACAGAGCGCCTGGCCATCACTCGCACCAGGTGGGCGCGGTATAACGCCGAAGCGTGCAGATCCGCATTGAATCCGGCATCGGGAATGTCGATCGTGTCCAGACTCGATGCTGAAAAATTCCGTGTGAGGGCGGCTTCAAGTGTGGTTGCCCGGAACGCACACGGACCAGCCCCGGTCACACCCACTCGAACACCGCTCTTGAAATCAGCCACCATCACACCGACCACGGCATAGCGTGAGGCCGGGTTGGGGAACTTGCGATAAGCAGCGCGGCGTGGGATCGGGAAACGCAATCCGGTCACCAGTTCACCCGATGCAAGCGCCGTCTCGAACAGATCCCGGAAGAACTGGTCACCGGGTATCGTGCGTAGATTGGTCACCACCGTCGCACCGAGTGCGACCACTGCGGCCGGATAATCCGCAGCCGGGTCACTGTTGGCAATCGAGCCACCAATCGTGCCGCGATTGCGGACCTGGTTATCGCCAATCTGTGCAGCCAGATAAGCCAAGGCTGGAATGGCTGCCGCAACAGCCGTCGAGGACGCAACATCAGCGTGCCGTGTAAAGGCGCCAATTCTCACTTCGCTGTCGGTAACTTCGATTCCACAGATCCCGGCAACACGAGCCAGATCGATCAGATCCGTTGGCGAAGCCAGTCGCTGTTTCATCGTCGGGATCATTGTCATGCCACCCGACAGATAGGACGGATCTTCAGACCCGGCAAAGATCCGGGCTGCTTCTTCCACAGTCGATGGACGATGGTGCTTGAATCGATACATGACGCTCTCGTGTTGGTTCACTTGCTGTTCTGTCGGTCAGGTTCCTAGTTCACCGGGAGTCCCTCAGGTCGATGCCTGCTGCTTCAAGATCCGCCATATTTTTTCCGGCGTTGCCGGCATGGCAACTTCGGTGACACCAAGGGCATGCGTGACTGCATTCATGACGGCTGCAGGCGAGCCAATCGCGCCAGCTTCGCCACACCCCTTCACGCCGAGCGGATTGTGAGTGCAATGGGTCACCGTGGTATCCACCACAAAGTCTGGCAGGTCATCGGCGCGAGGCAAACAATAGTCCATCATCGACCCGGTCAACAATTGACCGGTGTGGTCATAGAAGCCGTGTTCGAGTAGTGCCTGACCAACACCCTGCGCTACACCACCATGCACCTGGCCGTGCACAACAAGCGGATTCACGATCCGACCAAAGTCATCAACGGCGACAAAGTTGACCAGCGTGACAACGCCAGTTTCACCATCGATCTCCACTTCAGCGATGTGGGTGCCAGCCGGGTAGGTGAAATTCTGCGGATCGTAAAAGGCCTTTTCCGACAAGCCCGGTTCGAGCCCCTCGGGATAATTGCCAGGCACGTAGGACGCAAAGGCGACTTCCTGAATGCTGAGTCGTCGATTGCTGTCACGCAGCACAAACTGCCCGTCAGCAAAGTCCACGCTGGCTTCGCTGGCTTCCATGAGATGGGCGGCGATTTTTCTGCCCTTGGTGATGATCTTCTCACCCGCCCTGATCAAGGCCGAGCCCCCTACTGCCAAAGAGCGTGAACCATACGTGCCGAGACCGAATTCAACCCGTCCGGTGTCCCCGTGCACAATTTCAACCGCCTCATACGGCACCCCAAGCTGATCCGACACCACCTGCGCAAAGGTGGTTTCGTGGCCCTGCCCGTGTGAGTGTGACCCGGTAAAAACGGTCACAGACCCGGTCGGATTGAACCGCACCTCACCACTTTCATAGAGCCCGACACCAGCTCCCAGCGCGATCGCCAGCTTCGAAGGCGCAAGTCCGCAGGCTTCGATGTAACACGCAAGGCCAATGCCACGCCGATTGCCGAGAGCCGCAGACGCTGCCTGCCGCATTGCAAAACCTTTGTAATCCGCCAGTTCCAGTGCCCGATCTAGACTTTTTTCGTAGTCGCCGATGTCATACACCAGCGCCACTGGGGTCTGATACGGAAAGTCCCGTGGTTGAATCATGTTCAGACGCCGGAGCATCGCCGGGTCCATACCCACCTCACGCGCTGCATTTTCGACGACGCGTTCAACCACATAAGTCGCTTCCGGCCGCCCTGCACCACGGTAGGCATCAACGGGGGATGTATTGGTGTAGACGCCTTGCACCTCAACAAAGATGTTGGGTGTCTTGTACTGCCCGGCCAGCAACGTACCGTACAGGTAGGTCGGAACTGCCGAACCGAACGTCGACAGATAAGCGCCAAGATTGGCAACGGTGTGCACTTTCATGCCGACAAAGAGACCTTGTGCATCGAGCCCAAGCTCAACGTGCGTCAGATGATCACGGCCATGCGCATCACTGAGAAAGGCTTCGCTGCGACTCGCTGTCCACTTCACCGGTCGACGGATCTTGCGAGCCGCCCAGATCACCGTGGTTTCTTCGCTGTACACGAAGATCTTCGATCCGAATCCGCCACCCACATCGGGCGCAATGACCCGCAGCTTGTGCTCAGGGGCAATATTGACGAAGGCAGAAAGCACCAGACGTGCCAGATGCGGGTTCTGGCTCGTTGTATGCAGAATATGTTCACCGGAGTGCGCGTCGTAGATGCCGAGCGCAGCGCGCGGTTCAATGGCGTTGGGGATCAGACGATTATTAGTCAGGTCGAGTCTGGTCACATGCGCGGCGGTCGCCAGTGCCGCTTCGGTGGCAGCGCGATCACCCAATTCCCATTCGTACGCGAGGTTATGCGTGATGCCATGATGGATTTCTTCTGAGTCCGTCGCTGTCGCCAGATCAATCACTGCAGGCTGTTCCGTAACCTCGACCACCACCGCATCGGCACCTTGATGCGCAATCTCGATGGTCTCGGCGATGACGACGGCAACCGGTTCACCCACGTAGTTGATCTGTGTGTGAGCCAGCGGTGGATGGGCCGCCGTGCGCATGTCGGAGCCATCGTGCTGTTTGACCATCCAGCCACACGGCAGATTGCCGATACCGTCAGCCACCATGTCAGCACCGGTGTATACCGCCAACACCCCACGAATCAGCATCGCATCGGCGATATCAATAGACTCAATTCGGGCACGTGCGTGATTGGAACGGACGAATACGGCATAGACCTGTCCTTCGACCCGCATGTCATCCGTATATCGACCATTGCCAGTGATGAACCGCGCATCTTCGCGGCGTAGTACCGAGGCTCCGATCCCGTTCGGCCGAGCAGGCTGATCAGGGCTCATTTCACCTCCTCAGGCTTTTTCCGTCATGGTTTTGCACCGTCATGGTTTGCGCGGCGGACAGTACGGCCCGCACGATGTTGTGATATCCGGTGCAGCGGCAGATGTTACCTTCCAGGCCCTCACGTACCGCGCGCCTATCGAGACCCACGGTATGCTCCACCAGGTCGATTGCCGCCATGATCATGCCGGGAGTGCAGAAACCGCACTGCAAGGCATGGCACTCGCGAAACGCGGCCTGCATCGGATGCAGCGCATCAATGGATCCGATACCTTCGATGGTCGTAATCGTCGCGCCATCTGCTTGACCGGCCAGCACGGTGCAACTCTTCACAGCCCGTCCATCGAGATGGATCGTGCACGCGCCACACTGGCTCGTATCACAGCCGACATGGGTTCCCGTCAGCCGCAGTCGTTCGCGAATGATGTCAACGAGGAGTGTATTTTCCGGCACATCGAGCGAATGCTCGGCACCATTGACGGTCAGATTGATCTGCATGTTGTTATCGTCCCCCGGGCTCCATTGAAAAACCGAGTTGCAGGCGACGTCAATCGTTTTCGTTGAGCTTTTCGTTGAACAACCGATGTTTCGCGAAACTTTCGAGCCAGAACAGGCGATGAATCAGATGGCGAGAACCATGGCGAGTACGAAAATAACAATCACTACGGACCAGATTTTCCACTGGCCGCCGGTCTCATACCGCGAAGCTGCATCAACGCTCGCCAGTGAGCGATCGGATCCTGCGTCAGGGGCTTGAGCGGCCATGCTGCCAACAGCGCTCGATACACCAATCTGCGCGCTGAAGGCCGTGAAGAACTCATCGGCCATCTTGCGTGTAGCCGCATCGATCAACCTTGAACCTACCTGCGCAAGTTTGCCGCCGATGGAGGCATCGATGTCATAGGTCAGGCGTGTCTGCGAGGCGCGCCCTGTCTGTGCGGCCCGGATGGTCTCGAGTCGAACCGTTGCGCCGCCTTTGCCAAACCCGGCCGGCCCACCTTTTACATTGCCGCTGATGCGATAACTGTCTGGTGCGGCGACATCCTGCAGTTCGAGGCCAACGTCAAAGGTCGCGCTGACCGGGCCGACCTTGGCTTTCACCTTTGCACTGAAATGGGTGTCGTCCTCCCGCACCATCGTCTGACAGCCAGGGATGCAACGCGCCAGTACCTCTGGATCGTTCAACGCTGCCCAGACCGCACTCTGCGGTGCAGGAATCAGGTATTCACCTTGCTGTTCCACGATCGTCAAACTCCCTGGAAGTACGGATGAGTGCATACGAATGACACCCGACTGTCATCCCGATGTAAGGCGCGAGGTTGGCAGTCTGGTTTGCGCTTTGCAACGCAGCGCGTCACCACGCACCGATGGCTCCAGGCGCGCTGGTTGGTCAAGGAAGACGCCATTTGAAAAATATGCGTGAACGAATGTAAATCGAGTTGCCTGAATAAGGCGGTTCAGTGGACAATGCGTGCGGGCATGAATGCCCGGACTCCGCACAGATCTGGTCTGTAGCCACGCAAGGCGAACGATCAGGTGGGTTTTAACCTTTTGAGTACAGGTGAAATGGACAACCAGACTTCCCAGAATGCGGTTCAAGACACGCCGCAAGAACTGCTCATGCGCGGTTTATTGCGAGCATACTACTGGATGGACGAGAGTTTGCAGAACGGCCTGGAGCGAGCCGGCTACGTGCCGCGCACCCGCACCCAGACCATGATCCTGATCAATATCGCCAATGGAGTAGCTCGCGCGGCCGAACTGGCCCGTGTTCTTGGCGTCAGTCGACAGGCGATTCAGCAGCAGATCAACGATCTGGAGCAGGACGATATCGTCACCCAGATTCCCGATCCCAACGACAAACGCGCCAATCGCATCGTCTTCAGCGAGCGTGGTGCACGTCTGATTCATACCGCCATGAGCACGCTGCGCGAAGCTGAACAGGTGTTGGCCATGCGGGTCGGGTATGACGCCATGGAAGCACTGCGCGGAGCTCTCGGCGTGGACTGGGGTCGTATCGTCGGCGACAAACGTGCGTTGGGTCGAAAGCGTTCGGTAAGCTGATTCGTCCCCGACTTTTGCAAACGGTTCGGCGACGAATTCGCTTCCAGATGCAGATTCACTCTGCGCTGGGACGGGTTCGTCGCACGCTGCTTGGTATTTTCTG
The DNA here is from genome assembly GCA_043719475.1 of Gammaproteobacteria bacterium. Lineage (GTDB taxonomy): Bacteria > Pseudomonadota > Gammaproteobacteria > Pseudomonadales > Azotimanducaceae > SYFY01. The sequence goes on from JAYSTS010000272.1 coordinate 8,934, forward strand.
ATAACACCTTAGGCTGAGGTTTCTCTATCGGAGCCACCTCATGCCCTACGACTACCTTGCGCCATCCATCTCTCTGACTCGAGCCATCTTCGTCATCCTGCTGCTGCTCCTGATGAGCGACGGCGCATTTGCCGATACCCTCTCGATGAAAATCGACAACATCCAGGATGCCAAAGGGAAGATCATGATTTCCATTGGCGACGCCAGTGCTTTCGATGGCAAGGGCTCGAATGTTGTGCAGATCATCCTTCCTGCACGGACCGGCTCCATATCATTCACCACTGATGCGCTGCCTGCCGGGACATGGGCTGCACGCGTCCTGCACGACGTGAACAGTAACAACGAAATGGACAGCAACATGGTTGGCATGCCAAAGGAGCCGTGGGGCATGTCCAACAATGCACGCGGAAATTTCGGCCCACCCAAATTTGAAGATGCCCGTTTTGAAATGAAGGGCGACACCGCGCTTGCGATCAAGGTGGAGAAATAACATGCAGGCCACTAACAACAAGGGTCGTCGCGACTTTCTGCGTTTTGCTGCCGCCGCAGGAGTGTTGTCTCAGTTACCCATGGGACTCGTTAATGCCACCGCAAATGATGCATGGATGACTTCCTTCAACGACGCCCTGGCATCCGAGCCGTGGTTGAAAGCCTTTCGCTCAGTGACTCAACCAGCCTTCGCCGCCAAGACCACCATCACTGGCCAGTGGCCAGCCGGGTTGACTGGCACGCTGTATCGCAACGGTCCCGCCCGACATGACATCGAAGGCTACCGGTATCACCACTGGTTCGACGGTGATGGCATGCTGCAGGCGTGGAAGTTCACGCCAACGGATGTGACTCACAAATCTCGCATGATCGAAACGAACAAGTACAAGGCTGAAATCGCCGCAGGTCGCGCCTTGTATCCAGGGTTTGGCAGTGTACCTCCGAATCCTGCACCGGTTTCCAGCAGTGATGCGGTCAACGTCGCCAACATTTCTGTTCTGCCGCACCACGGCAAGCTGCTGGCTCTGTGGGAAGCCGGCTCGCCGTGGGAGATGAATCCCGATGATCTCTCAACCGTAGGCATTCACTCGTTCAACGAAGACACCGACGGCGTACCGTTTTCCGCCCATCCACGTGTTGAGCCCGACGGCACGCTATGGAACTTTGGCTACGTCTCCGCTGCCTCCCTGATCGCGCTCTGGCACATCGACTCCGCCGGCAAGCTGGTCAAGGCAGGCACGGTCAAGGTTGAACCGATGACCATGCCACACGATTTCCTGGTGACAGCACGCCACATCGTCCTCCTGCTGCCACCCCTGCATTACAAGCCAGCCGGTGAATTCACCTCCTTCATGGAAGCACACGTGTGGGAGCCGAATCTGCCAACCCGCGTGCTCATCGTCGACAAAAACGACTTCAGCAAAGTGCAGTGGCTGGAACTACCAGCCCAGTGGGTTTTCCACTACGGTAATGCATGGGAAGATGCGCAGGGAGTGATTCAATTCGATGCAGCCCGCGCGCCGGACCCGATGGCCATGATCAACACTTTCCGTGATGTGATGCGCGGCATCCGCGCGCCGTCGTCACCCAGTCTGCACTTTCGATACCGGATCAATACCAAAAAAGGCGGGGTTACCGAAGAAGCCATGTTCAACCCGGGTTTCAACACCGAATTCCCGGTCATTGATCCGCGTGTAAGCACGCAGCGCAGTCACCGTCTCATCATGCTGTGCAGTGATGACAGCAAGGCGGCATCGCATCCGATGCTGTCCGGCGTTGCAGTCTACGATGATCGCCGGGAGAAACTGCTGACGTTCAACTACCCGGATCACCAGATTCCGGAAGAACATCTGTTCGTCGCCGCACCGGGCAGCGATCCAGAATCTGCAGGCTGGATCGTTGGCACCGCGCTGGATGTGAAAAACGATGTAACCCTGCTCAATGTGTTCGATGTCAATGCCCCGGAGGCTGGTCCATTGGCAACCGCCACCCTGCCCTACGCGTTGCCGCTTGGATTGCACGGCAAATTCGTGGCGTCCTGACAATTCGATGAACGCAAGTCCACACACACCTTCCGAGGTGGCCAAGGCATACGCGCTGACGTCTCTCTTCTGTCTGGCCATTGCCATACTGTTAACCGGGATGGGGCTCACGGAAGGGTTTGGGACCACACTGACCATCTCGTTCTGCATCGGACTTTCGATCAATACCGCATTTGTATTGCTCTCCAGAAGAATGAGTCAGCTCGAGAAGTGGTACCTCGGTCCGATACTGATCACCGCTATCGGACTGTCTCTCGGTCTGATCCTTGCCGGGACGCTGATTGTTCAGAGCCCCTGGTTCTTTTTTTCCAGCAATTACAGCAGTCTGGTTGCAGGCATCTTCTTCGGCGTCTTTGGCTTTCTCATGTTCAGCACGCGTGAAGAGTTGCTGAAGACGCGCATGGAACTGGTGGAGTCGAGGGCAACCAGCATGCAACAGGAACGCCGCATGTTCGAAACCGAACTGCGTCTGCTGCAGGCACAGATCGAACCTCACTTCCTGTTCAATACACTCGGCAATATCGCCAGTCTCATCCACTCCAATCCCATTGCAGCCGAAGCGATGCTGCAGAATCTCGCGCGGCTACTGCGCGCATCACTGCGTCGCACGCGCGATAGCCACTCCACACTGGGCGAAGAACTGGAAATCATCTCGGCGTACCTCGACATTCAGAAGGTCCGAATGGGTCAGCGCCTGACGGTAGTGATCGACGTTGATCCCGATTTGTATGGCATCGCCTTGCCGCCTTTGCTGCTCCAGCCCCTGGTGGAAAATGCCGTATTGCACGGACTGGGTCCAAAACTTGCTCCCGGCTCGCTGACAATTACTGTCAGCCGGATCGACAACCAGCTGCTGCTTCGTGTCACTGACGACGGCGTCGGTTTCGAACAGAACTCACGGGGCACAGGCATCGGCCTGCGGAACATCAGGGATCGTTTGCAGGCGCTGTATGGCAATGGCGCTGCACTGGATCTGATCGAACGGCCGGAAGGTGGCATCATCGCTGAACTGCGATTGCCACTGGAGCAAGCATGACCACCGCCATCATTGCCGATGACGAACGAAATCTGGCGGAGCACCTGCAACGACAACTTGGAACGGTCTGGCCATCGCTTACCATTCAGGGCATCGCCAACAACGGGCCCGAGGCGTTGTCCCTCATCCAGCAACATCAGCCCGATATCGCGTTCCTCGATATCCGCATGCCAGGCATGTCCCAATGGCACTTACTTAGCGGGGTCGGTTTGCAGGCGATGTCGATAAGCGATTGATTTTGAAGGAGGCGGCAGTCCTCGCTTGTTAGTATCCGGTTG
>JAYSTS010000273.1:0-12271 GCA_043719475.1 Gammaproteobacteria bacterium
GTCATTTCCGCTCAGGTTCCCCAGGAGCTGATCGGCACCGATGCGTTCCAGGAAACTGACATGATCGGGATCTCCCGACCGGTCACAAAACACAGTTTCATGGTCAAGCGGGCGGAAGACATTCCGTTGATCGTGAAAAAGGCTTTTCACATTGCAACCACCGGGCGACCTGGTCCGGTGGTGATCGATATCCCGAAAGACACTACCGATCCTGCGGTTCTGGCGCCGTATGTGTACCCGGAAAAAGTCTCGCTACGATCCTACAACCCTGCCACCAAAGGTAACGCCAGGCAGATCAGGAAGGCCGTGCAGGCGCTGCTGGAAGCACGTCGCCCGGTGATCTATGCAGGTGGTGGCGTGATTCAAGGCAATGCAGCAGGCGAGTTGACCACGCTCATCCGCAAACTCAATTTGCCGGTGACCATGACGCTCATGGGACTGGGTGCCTATCCGGGAGATGATCCGCTCAGTCTGGGTATGCTCGGAATGCACGGCACTTACGAAGCCAATCTCGCCATGCACGAGGCCGATCTGGTCTTTGCGGTCGGTGCGAGGTTCGATGATCGGGTGACTAACAGCACGGCCAAGTTCTGTCCGGATGCGACGATCGTTCACATCGACATTGATCCATCTTCCATCTCCAAAATCATCGCTGCGGATATTCCCATCGTCGGCGATGCAAAAAGCGTACTTGAAGAGGTCCTGCAGATCGTCGATGCGGAGCTTTCGAGCCGACCGGTCAATGAAAAGGCTCGCGAGCTGTGGTGGCACCAGATCAATGAGTGGCGTGACCGCAATGGGCTTAACCATCATCTGAAGCCTGAGCCGGGCAAGCGCATTCTCCCGCAGTACGCCGTGCAGACGCTCTACAAGGTCACCGGTGGTGATGCTTTCATCACCAGTGATGTTGGCCAGCATCAGATGTTCGCCGCCCAGTACTATCGGTTCGCGCAGCCGCGCAAATGGATCAATTCCGGCGGTCTGGGCACCATGGGCTTTGGTCTGCCAGCGGCCATGGGCGTGCAAATGGCGCATCCCAAGGCCACAGTGGCCTGTGTCACTGGCGAAGGCAGCTTCATGATGAACATGCAGGAGCTGTCGACGTGCCTGCAGTACGGTCTGCCAATCAAGATCATGGCGCTCAACAACCAGGCACTGGGTATGGTCAAGCAGTGGCAGGACATGCAGTACGGTGGACGGCACGCGAGCAGCACATACAGTGATTCGCTGCCCGATTTCAAAACCATCGCTGAAGCATTCGGGCATGTGGGCATGCGGGTTGACCGCGCCGAAGATCTGGAAGCGGCGGTTGAAAAGATGTTCAGTGCGGAACTGCGCAACAAGCTGGTTCTGCTGGACGTCTGGGTTGATCCGGAAGAGCACGTCTATCCCATGGCCATCAAGGGCGGTTCGATGAAAGACATGATTCTCGCCCGTGCCGGTGAAGGCAAAGCTGAGCCCAAGGAGTAGACCATGCAGCGTCGAGCCATTATCTCCGTGCTGCTGGAAAACGAATCCGGGGTGTTGTCCCGTGTTGTTGGTCTGTTCTCCCAGCGTGGCTACAACATTGAAACCTGACGGTCGCGCCAACCGAGGACGAGACGTTATCCCGATTGACCATGACCACAGGGGGCGATGAGGCGCATATCGAGCAGATCATCAAACAGCTCTACAAGATTGTCGAAGTGGTCAAGGTGCAGGACCTCGCCGAAACCGAACACATCGAACGCGAAATCATGCTGATCAAGGTCAAGGCAACGGGTGCAGAGCGGGATGAAATCAAACGCACTGCCGACATCTTTCGCGGCCAGATCGTCGATGTCACGCCGGATACGTATACCGTGCAGGTGGTCGGACCGAGTGCGAAGCTGATGGCATTCATGCGCGCGGTGGGCAATGCCAAGATTCTTGAGGTCGTGCGCTCAGGTGTTTCCGGCATCGGCCGCGGCGCACGCGTGCTTGGTGGCTGATCGTGTGCGGCAGTCAGCGTTTCTTTTTTTAACAATTTTCCAGCGGAGTGACCATGCAAGTTTATTACGACAAAGATGCGGACCTGTCCCTGATCCAGCGCATGAAGGTAGTGGTGGTGGGTTATGGCTCGCAGGGACATGCACATGCCAACAACCTGCGTGACTCCGGCGTAGCCAAAGTCGTATCGGGCCTGCGTACCGGGTCGGCCAGCGCACGCAAGGCCGTCAATGCAGGGTTCACCGTGCAGCCGGTCGCTGAAGCGGTCAAAGACGCCGACTTCGTGATGATCCTGACACCGGACGAGGCGCAGGCCGCGTTGTACAAGACCGAGATCGCGCCGAACATCAAACAAGGCGCGACCATGGCATTTGCGCATGGCTTCAACGTCCACTTTGGTCTCATCGAAGCGCGGCCTGATCTGGACGTCGTCATGATTGCGCCAAAAGGCCCCGGTCACACGGTGCGTTCGACTTACAAGGCGGGCGGTGGTGTGCCCTGTCTGATTGCCGTCGCACAGGATGCCAGCGGCATGGCCAAACAAAACGCGTTGTCCTATGCATCAGCCATTGGTGGTGGTCGAGCTGGGGTGATCGAGACGAATTTCCGCGAAGAAACCGAGACGGACCTGTTTGGTGAACAAACAGTTCTCTGTGGTGGTGCAGCAGCGCTGGTCATGGCCGGATTTGAAACATTGGTGGAAGCCGGCTATGCACCGGAGATGGCGTATTTCGAGTGCCTGCACGAGTTGAAGCTCATCGTTGACCTCTTCTACGAAGGCGGCGTCGCGAACATGTGGTACTCCGTTTCCAATACCGCTGAGTACGGTGGTCTCTCCCGTGGCAGCCGGCTGGTTACTGATGAAACCCGCAAGGAAATGAAGAAGATCCTCAACGAGATTCAGACGGGTCAGTTTGCGCGTGAGTTTGTCACGGAGAATCAGGCCGGTGCACCCACCCTCAAGGCGATGCGACGCATTGTCGGTGAGCATCAGATCGAAGAAGTCGGCGGCAAGCTGCGTGGCATGATGCCGTGGATCGCGGCCAATCGACTGGTCGACCGCGACGTCAACTGAGATCGCGTCTGCAGGTAACTCCGATAAATTTGCTACTGCGAATTGATAGGGTCGGACACCATCTTCTGACACAGGGGGGTTGACGGAGGCGGTTTGACGCAGGGGGCCGGACGATAGAGGTTTGTGCAGACAGGGGGATATACTCCCTGTCGACGTCACTATTCCGGACGAGCCATGCGCGACGAACGCCCCAAGGTTCATCACCTCCACAAAGAAGAAACGGCTGAGCCAGATGCAGGCGCTTCGGTGCGTCGGCGCGGGATATACCTCGCGCCTAATCTCATTACCACGATGGCGCTGTTTGCCGGTTTTTTCGCAATCGTTGCTGCGGTCAACAACAACTTCGTTGGTGCGGCGCTGGCGATCTTCGCGGCGATGTTTGCCGATACGCTGGATGGTCGGGTGGCCCGCTGGACCAAGACTGAAAGCGACTTTGGTGCCCAGTACGACAGCCTTTCGGACATGGTGGCATTTGGCGTTGCACCAGCATTCGTGGCCTTCTTCTGGGGGTTGTCGACGCTGGGTCAGATCGGCTGGGTGGCGAGCTTCGTCTACATGGCGTGCGCAGCACTGCGATTGGCACGCTTCAACACCGTACATGACAACTCGTTTTTTCAGGGCCTGGCGAGCCCATCGGCGGCCGCCATAATCGCCAGCGGCGTCTGGCTGTGGGACACCTGGGACATTGGTGATCCTTCACCTATTGCTGTCGGTTTTGGAGCAGCGATCACCATTCTCACCGGCGTACTGATGGTCACAAACTTCTCTTACTACTCGCCCAAGCTGCTCAACATTCGCGAACGGGTGCCGTTTCTGGCTCTGGTAGCCGTGGTGCTTGGCATCGCCGTCATTCTCGTCGAGCCGCCCCTGGTGTTATTGCTCCTGTTTGTTGCCTACGCAGTGTCCGGCCCGCTCAAATATGTCTATGGCCGCATGAAAGGATGGAACCAGGAGGACCTCGACTCGTCTAACGATTGACTTCCAAACTTCGGATGCCCTGATGCGACCTCGTCCGCCGTCTGCTCCACGCTGGTATGAAATTTCCAATGAACAATGGGTGCTCAATCGCCGCGAATTTGCCAAGGCGACGGGCATCGGGCTGCTCGGCGCGGCCTTGCCGATGGCCAGTCAGGCGGGTCTGCAAGCCGATGACAAGGTGACCCCAGAGGCCATCGTCACCCAGTTCAACAACTTTTATGAATTCGGCATGGATAAAGGCGATCCTGCGGAACACGCGCACACGCTGACCACCGACCCTTGGACTGTGGAAGTGGCAGGTGAGGCCGCGAAGACCGGGAAGTTCTCGATTGAGGATGTCCTCAAAGGGCTTGATATCGAAGAACGCATCTATCGATTCCGCTGTGTCGAGGCGTGGTCGATGGTGGTGCCCTGGCAGGGCGTTTCACTGCGCAAGGTGCTGGAAAAATTCGAGCCCAATGGCAATGCCAGGTTTGTCGAGTTCACCACCTTGAAACGACCCACCGAGATGGTTGGTCAGCGCGCGTCGTTCTCGGGTATCAACTGGCCCTATGTTGAAGGCCTGCGCATGGATGAAGCCATGCATCCATTGTCCATCATGGTGACGGGTCTGTTTGGCAAACCACTACCTAAACAGAACGGAGCGCCATGGCGTCTCATGGTGCCTTGGAAGTACGGCTTCAAGAGCGGTAAATCCATCGTCCGGATCAGGTTCACTGAAAAACCCCCGCGCACCACCTGGAATCTGCTGGCGCCGAAGGAGTATGGTTTTTACGCCAACGTCAATCCTGCAGTTCCTCATCCGCGCTGGAGTCAGGCGAGTGAGCGTCGTCTGCCGTCCAGTCTGCTCAGCCCCAATCGACGTCCGACCTTACCGTTCAACGGTTACGCCGACGAAGTGGCAAGTCTCTACACCGGCATGGACTTGCGCAGGTCCTTCTGAAGCTGAAAAACGGTAGCCTTGCATGATCTGGTCATGGTGGATCGCCTGTGTTCTGTTCGCCACGCCTGGTTTGTGGGCGCTGGTTGCCATCGTCGTCGACATTGGTTATCCGGGGCAGATGCTGGGCGGTGACGCGGGCGAAACGTTGATCCACCATTTCGGAGAGTGGGGGTTGCGCATGTTGCTGGTGACGCTGGCACTGTCCTCGCTGCGTCGGCGTGCCGGTTTCACTCAGGCGATTCGATTGCGGCGACTCGCCGGGCTGACGGCGTTCACCTACCTGTCACTGCATGGCCTGTCCTATCTTTGGTTTCTGGCCGGCTTTCAGTGGGCGCAGATTCAGGAGGATCTGGTTGAGCGAACGTATATCACGGTCGGCTTTGCCGCCTGGTTGATCCTGTCCGCACTGGCGGTGACATCAACGCGGGGTTGGCAGCGCCGACTGCGCAAACAATGGCAGACTCTGCACGCGTTGATCTATGTTGCGATTCCGTTAGGCGTGCTGCATCTGCTCTGGCTCACCAAGGCGGGTTATGCGGAAGCGCTCGCTTATGGTTCGGTCTATGCGATCCTCATGGTCGAGCGGCTGCTCGCGCGGCGCTCGCGTCAGACAGCCGCTTGAGGCAATCCAGGGTGTCGTGCCAGTTGATGCAGGCATCAGTGATGCTCTGCCCATAGGTGAGGGAGCCGGCATCTTTCAGATCCTGCCGCCCTTCAACCAGATTCGATTCGATCATCACGCCGATGATTCGCGATTCACCCGAGCGCACCTGACCGGCGATGTCCTGACAGACACTGATCTGTTTGCGGTGATCCTTGCTGGAATTCGCGTGACTGGCGTCGATCATCAGGCGATCGCCGAGCCCTGACTTTTCCAACAGCCCGCTTGCGTGCTGTACCGAGACGTTGTCATAGTTGGTCTTGCCACCGCCGCCACGCAGGATCACGTGGCAGTCCGGATTACCGGTGGTTGAGAAGATTGCCGAGTGCCCCTGTTTGGTCACCGATAGAAAAATGTGCGGGTGCGCGGCGGACTTGATGGCGTCAACAGCAACCTGGATCGAGCCGTCCGTCGAGTTCTTGAACCCAACGGGACAACTCAGGCCGGACGCGAGTTGGCGATGCACCTGACTTTCTGTGGTACGGGCACCAATGGCGCCCCAGCTGACGAGATCGCCAACGTACTGTGGCGTGATCGGATCGAGATATTCGGTACCCGTCCCAAGGCCCCGCCCGACGATGTCGAGCAGCAGTTGTCGAGCCGAGCGAAGCCCCTGGTTGATATCAAAGGAGTTGTTGAGGTTCGGATCGTTGATCAACCCTTTCCAGCCAACGGTCGTGCGCGGCTTTTCGAAGTACACACGCATGATGATCTGCAGCGTGTCACGGTAAGTTGCCTCGGCTTCTTTCAGTCGATCGGCATATTCCAGTGCGGCTTTCGGATCGTGAATGGAGCACGGGCCGACTACGACCAGCAATCGATGGTCGCGTCCGTGGATGATTTCCGAGATCGCCTGGCGGGTGTTGAAAATTGTTTTCGAGGCTGCTGGCGTCAGCGCGATATCGTTGATCAGCGTTTCCGGGGCAATGACTTCTTCCTGGCCGTTGATGCGCAGGTCATCGGTCAGATACTTCATAAGCGATCTCAGCGAAGGACGAGTTAAAATGCTATCAGTTTTTCCCCGAGGCGATTGACATCGATACACAGCGACTGAAGATGCTTCGGCACATGGGGATCGATGTCTGGTTCGAGCGTCCGCTTGCCAGTGAGATGCGAGCAGATCGTCAAAAAGCTCCCGAGAACATCAGTTTGTCAACGCCTGCTGCCAACGCTCGTCGCGCCCCTGTGATGAATGAGGCGCGATCCCCGTCAATGGCTCGCCCTGTCGCTGTGCCCACTGTCTCGACCAATCCCGACCCGACCAATCCCGAGCTCAGGCCTGACGCAACTGCCAGGCGCGGTGAAGGGTCAAACCCGGTCGAGCCTTTTGTACTGGCCTGTGTCAGAGGCAATGGTGTGGTGTTACTGACTCGCGGACCGCTGCTCAAGAATCAACAACGGATGGCACGGGATATCGTGCTGGCGGCGATGCGTGTTCGTCGGGTGTCGGCTGTTGACTTGCAGATCGTCGACTATCGGTATCCCCCTGCCGCCGATCTTGGCGCGGGGAGGGTTGGTGCTCCCGACCGTGCGCTACGTGCATTTCTCTCCGTGCAGCGGCAGGGTGTTGCTGATGACTCCGGAGGTCGTGCTTCTGAGAGTGGGGGGTTGATCCTGATTACGGACAATGCGCATTCGTTATTCCAGGGCTGGTTGACGGAACCGCAGTTGGTGATCAGTGATCTGGCAACGCTAGCCGGCGATGCTGCGCAGAAGCGGGCGTTGTGGCTTCGCCTGCGTGCCACGGTCTGAGTCAGGCCGGCGAGAGAGTGTGCGACCCATGATGCTGCAAACGATGGTCACATCGGATCTTGAGGTCGTGATCCGCAATGAAATCCGGGCCTATGCGTTTCCCTGGACGATTGGCATGTTTGCAGAGTGCCTGCGGGACCAGCAATTCGACTGCCGCCTTGGTGTTATGGGTCAAGAAACCATGGCGCATGGCGTACTCAGCACGGGTGCTGGAGAAGCCCACGTGCTCAATGTCTGTGTTGCCCGTCGTTATCAGGGTATTGGTTATGGCCGGACGATGATGCTGCACCTGCTCGAACGCGCGTGGTTTCGACATGCAGCGCAGACGGTTTTTCTCGAGGTCAGGCCATCGAATCTGGTGGCTACGGCCTTGTACCAGTCGCTTGGTTTTGTCGAGGTCGGTCGCCGCAAGAACTATTATCCGGCCGCCGTGGGTCATGAAGATGCCTGTGTCATGGCGCTTGATCTCGCCCGTACCATGGCAGACGCTGCGCCGTCAGCACCGCTATAATCCGCCGCCATTTTTCAGTAAACGTATCTCATGGACTTCAAGCAGGCGATCAACGCGCGCCGTACGTTCGCCATCATTTCGCATCCGGACGCGGGAAAGACCACGATCACGGAAAAGCTGCTGCTGTTTGGCGGTGCAATCCAGTTGGCGGGAACAGTGAAGGCCCGCAAGTCTGATCGACATGCCACCTCAGACTGGATGGCGATGGAGCAGCAGCGTGGCATTTCCGTGACCACCTCGGTGATGCAGTTCCCTTTTGCCAATCGCATCATCAACCTTCTGGATACTCCTGGACACGAAGACTTCTCGGAAGATACCTATCGCACGCTGACTGCTGTGGACGCGGCGCTCATGGTCATCGACGCAGCCAAGGGTGTTGAGCCGCGCACGATCAAGCTGATGGAGGTGTGCCGAATGCGCAACACGCCGATCGTCACGTTCGTCAACAAACTCGATCGGGAAGCGCGGGACTTCATTGATGTGCTGGATGAAATCGAGGACGTGCTGCAGATTCAGTGTGCACCCATGAACTGGCCGATTGGCATGGGCCGGGCGTTCAAGGGCATCTATCAACTGAAGGAAGACCGGATCGTCTGTTACAAGCAGGGGCAAGGGCACCACATCTATGACTTTCCGGTCATCGATGGGTTGCTAAGCGATGCCGCACAAGCCTACCTCGGGTTGGATCATGCAGCGCTGGTTGATGAGATCGAGCTTCTGAAGGGAGCCAGTCACGCCTTTGAGCAGTCTGACTTTGACAAGGCAACGACCACACCGGTGTACTTCGGAACTGCGCTCGGCAACTTTGGCGTTCGGCAGATGCTGGAGGGTTTTGTCGCTGCGGCGCCGCCACCACAACCGCGTGAATCGGCGGAGCGGTTTGTTGAGCCCATAGAAGAGAAGTTCAGCGGTTTTGTGTTCAAGATCCAGGCAAACATGGACCCAAGGCACCGTGATCGTATTGCTTTCATGCGAATCTGCTCTGGTCGTTATCAGGCTGGCATGCGCATGCGACACCTACGTCTGGCGAAAGACATCAAGATTTCCGATGCAGTGACGTTCATGGCCGGGGATCGCACCCACGCAGAAGAGGCATTTGCCGGGGACATTATTGGTTTGCACAATCACGGCACGATCCAGATTGGCGATTCGTTCAGCGAAGGCGAGCAGCTCAAGTTCATTGGCGTGCCGAATTTCGCGCCAGAACTTTTCCGTCGGGTGCGAGCCCGGGATCCCCTGAAATCGAAACAACTGGAGCGTGGGCTGGATCAGCTGGCCGAAGAGGGTGCAACCCAGGTTTTCAAGCCGATGCGACGCAGTGAGTACATTGTTGGTGCGGTGGGTTCCTTGCAGTTTGAAGTAGTGGCCTTTCGGTTGCAGGAAGAATATCGAGCCGACTGCGTGTATGAAGAGGCGAGTGTTTATACCGCCCGTTGGGTGACTTGTGACGATCCGAAAAAGCTTGCAGAGTTCGAAGCTCGGGCGATCGAGAATCTGGCGAGGGACAGCGGCGGTTACCTTGCGTACCTGGCGCCGACCCGTGCCAACCTCATGCTGACACAAGAGCGCTGGCCCGATGTCCGCTTCCATACCACCCGCGAACACTGATCCATCGCAGTCGCATCAGGTCGAAGGACTGATGCGGCGGGAAGCGGTTCAGGTGATGCAGCGGCAGTCCCGACCAAACGGACGGCCGCTGGATGAGGCACGCATGGCTGCTTCGCGCGCGAGATTTGCAAGGCGCCAGAGCCTGCATGCAGCGCTTTCGATCACCTATCCAGATGAATTGCCCATCACTGCGCACGTCGAAGAAATTCGTGGGCTGCTGCTGCGGCACCAGGTGGTCATCGTTGCTGGCGAAACCGGTTCGGGCAAGACCACACAGTTGCCGAAGATCTGCCTCGATGCGGGGTTCGGCATCGGCGGCAGCATCGTTCACACCCAACCACGCCGGTTGGCGGCGCGTACGGTATCCAGCCGGATTGCCAGCGAACTGGGGACCGAGCCCGGCGATGTGGTGGGATATGCGGTGCGATTCTCCGACCAGACCGGCGAACAGACGCTGCTCAAGCTGGTCACCGACGGACTGCTGCTGACCGAGATTCGCAGTGATCGTTATCTCGATGCCTACGATGTGGTGATCGTCGATGAGGCCCATGAGCGCAGTCTAAATATTGATTTCCTGCTGGGTTATCTGCGGCGAATACTGGTGCGCAGACGGGACCTGCGGGTCATCGTCACCAGTGCGACTATCGATGTAAATCGTTTTGCCGAGTACTTCGGTGGCGCTCCGGTTGTGCAGGTGAGCGGTCGTGGTTATCCGGTTGAAGTCCGTCATCTGGCGGAAGAGGAGGCGGCGCTGCCGATGGATCCAGAGGAGCGACTCTGTCAGGCCGTCGAGCAGCTCACCACCTTACCCGGTGCCAATGCGCGGGATGTGCTGGTATTCCAGACCGGCGAACGAGAGATCTTTGAAAGTGCGAAAGCGCTGCGACAGCGATTTGGCGAGCGTTACGACATTCTGCCGTTGTACGCGAGGCTCGGAAATGCGGACCAGAATCGGGTGTTTGCCAAAGGCGGTCGACGACGAATCATTCTCGCGACCAACGTTGCTGAAACATCGCTCACGGTGCCGAATATCGGCTTTGTTATCGATCCGGGTCTCGCGCGACTGAACCGTTATAGCTATCGATCCAAACTGACCCGGCTGCCAATCGAACCCATCTCCCAGGCCAGTGCGAATCAGCGAGCCGGTCGTTGTGGCCGGATTGCACCCGGTGTGTGTGTACGCCTGTTTTCCGAAACCGATTTCAAGGCGAGACCTGCGTTTACCGAGCCGGAGATCCGTCGAGTCAACCTGGCTTCGGTGGTTTTGCAGATGCGTGCCTTTGAACTCGGCGATATCGAGACCTTCGGGTTTATCGAACCACCTGAGCCCGGGGCTATTCGTGACGCGGTTCGGCTGCTGCAGGAACTTGGCGCGTTGGAAGGTGATCGACTCACGGAAATCGGGCGCGCGATGGCGCGCTTGCCTGTTGATCCGCGACTGGCACGCATGCTGGTGGCAGCCAAGGCGCGTGGCGGTCTGCGCGAACTGCTGATCATTGTCTCCGCCTTGTCGATTCAGGACCCGCGCGAACGACCGCTCATCGCTCAGGCCGCTGCGGATGCAAAACATGCCATCTGGTCTGATCCAGCAAGTGATTTTCTGAGCTGGATCAAATTGTGGGATTGGCTCGCCAATGTGCGCGAGCAGGCGACTCGAGCCGGCGAGCGGCGCGCGCATGAAGCCCACTTTCTCAGTCACATGCGGGTTCGCGAATGGCGTGAGCTGCATCGGCAGCTGATGATGTCCGTTCGTGATCTCGGCTGGCGCGTCAGTGATACGCCGGCTGAATCCGCCGATGTCCATCGCGCTGTTCTTGCTGGTTCCTTGTCGATGATCGGCATGCACGAGGAACGCGGCACGTTTCTCGGCGCTCGTGGTTCAAAGTTTCGAGTCTTCCCGGGTTCCGGGTTGCGTGGCCGGAATCTGCGCTGGCTGGTGGCGGCCGAGATTGCCGAGACGTCACAAGTTTATGCACGCTGTGTCGCGCCAGTGGAACCGGTCTGGATCGAGCAAGCGGGTTCGCATCTGCTGGCGCGATCTCACACGGACCCTGTGTGGAGCGCCAAGCGGGGTGAAGCGCAGGTGCTGGAGTCGGTTCGCCTGTATGGCTTGCCGCTGGCCGAGAAGCGGCCGGTACGGCTGGCGCCGATTGATCCGGTGCAAGCGCGCGACTTGTTGATTCGGGATGGTCTGGTAACCGGGGCCATGCCGGGTCAAATGATGCGGCAGATCGGGTTCATCGCGGCCAATCTGGCGGAGCAGCGTGCGGTGGTTGAACTGGAAACACGCGCGAGACGGCGTGACCTGGTTATTCCCGAAGTGGCGATTGGTGCGTTCTACAAGGACCGACTGCCGGACTCGGTGGTTGATGGTGTGACGCTGCTGCGTTGGTGGCGCGGTCTTGGTGAAGAGATGCGTGCGTCACTGCGGTTTGACCGTGCGTTTCTGTTGCGCTCGATGGATGGCGCAATCAAAGAGGACGACTATCCATCGGCCGTCGGTATCGGCGGTATGAACTTCGAGGTGAAATATCGATTCGCACCAGGTGCGATTGATGATGGCGTCAATCTAAGGGTACCGGTGGGTGTGCTGGCAGCGGTGGTCCCGGAGCTGCTGGATTGGTCTGTGCCTGGCTACTTTGGACGGGTCGTTGAGAGCTGGCTGAGAACCCTGCCGAAGAGTCAGCGCCGGATCCTCTCGCCCATCGCCGATCGGGTTGAAACCATCACGCGCTTCCTGCAACACGCCGATCGTTATCGACGGGGTCGATTGTC
>JAYSTS010000274.1:0-12268 GCA_043719475.1 Gammaproteobacteria bacterium
GACCCAAATCCTTCCCTTGGCTCAAGGTCCCTCGCCCCGTCGCACGTGAACAGGCCCGACAAACAGGTTATGGTTCAGCCTCTAAGTAAGTGCCATTAAGGCATGTCCGGGCTCGACATCGCCCGCCAATTGCCGATCCGCACCCGTGTGGTGTTCGTCACTGCCTTCGATCAATACGCCATCGATGCCTTTGAGACCGCTGCTGCCGACTATCTGCTCAAGCCCGTCAGCGAGGAGCGCCTGCGTACTTGCGTGAACCGACTTGTCGACGCTCCAAAGTCGCAATCCGCTGATCTCGCTGCACTCTCAGCAATCTCAGCACTCTCTGCACTCTCCGCACGGCTCGATCAACTGGCTGGCCGGCAAGACGTACAAGCGCCACAGCGATTGCGCTGGTTGCGAGTCGGTCACGCTGACACCACTCGCCTCATTGACATGGATGACGTGCTGTATTTTCAGTCCGACAGCAAATACACCACGGTCGTAACCGAGCAGAGAGAAGACGTGGTGCGCATGAGCATGAAGGAACTGGAGGACGGTCTCGATTCCGAACAGTTCTGGCGCGTACACCGAGGTGTGATCGTCAATGCACGCGCAGTGGTTGAAGCACGCAAGGATCTGCGGGGACGTTTTGTCCTGAAAATTCGCGGGCGGAGCGAACCTTTGCGAACCAGCGAGGCATACGCACACCTGTTCAGACACATGTAACCCTTACATCGAGTGGTAGCGCCTCTGCCGGTGTTGGTTTAACGTCGATGCATCCTCCGCGCGGTGTCGCTCATGAGTATCCCCCAAGCGTCTGTTGACCAATCATCACAAGCAAAGAGCGATCTACCCAGGAACGTCATCGTCGTTCTGCTCGACAGCCTTAATCGACACATGCTGGGCAGCTTCGGCGGACGCGAATTTGCAACTCCGGCACTGGATCGTTTTGCCCGCACGGCAATGTGCTTTGACAATCACTTCGTTGGATCCTTGCCGTGCATGCCTGCGCGACACGACATCCTGGTTGGCTCAATGGACTTCCTCTGGCGTCCCTGGGGTTCAATTGAACTCTGGGAAGAAGCCATCACCGCACCACTGCGCCGCGCCGGTGTCACGACGATGCTGGTCTCGGATCATCCCCACCTGTTCGAAACCGGTGGCGAGAACTACCACACGGAATTCAAGGCTTGGGAGTATCTACGCGGTCACGAAAACGATCCCTGGAAAACACGACCCGATCCAACCTGGGCCGGCGCGCCTGCATTGCCAGCCGGCAACAGTCGCGGTCAGTACTACAACACGACACGCACCTGGTTTCGTGAAGAGCTGGATTTTCCAGGCCCGCGCACGCTCAACACGGCTGCACAATGGCTCGACGACAACGCCGATGCGCACAACCGTTTCATGCTTTTCATCGACGAATTCGACCCGCACGAACCCTTCGACACGCCTGCACCCTGGGTTGGTCGTTACGACCCGGACTGGAAGGACGAACTGATCATCTGGCCACCGTACAGCGTCGATACCGTGGCACGAGGCATCCTGACCGAGCGTCAAGCCCATCATGTACGGGCGAACTACGGCTCCAAGCTCAGCATGATCGATCACTGGTTTGGCAAACTGCTGGATACCCTTGAGCGCAAGGGCCTGAACGACAACACCGCGGTGATCCTCTGCACCGACCATGGTCACTATCTTGGAGAGCGCGACATTTTCGGAAAACCGGGTGTGCCACACTACGAAGCTCTGGGACATACGCCGTTGATGATTCGGTTACCCGGCCACAAACCTGGTCGTACCAACGCACTGACAACAAACGTGGATATCAATGCAACGCTCTACGATCTGTTCGGTATCACACCAAAACATGTGAACCATGGCGTTTCGTTGCGCCCATTGGTGACAGGCCAACGGACGCATGTTCGGGACTGGGCTCTAGCCGGGGTCTGGGGACGATGGGTGCACATTCACGATGGCCGACACAAATATGCACGGGGCCCGGTGCGCGCCGATAACATGCCGATCTCCATGTGGTCGAATCGTTGGTCGACCATGCCAATCGTGCCGGAACATATTTACGAATTACCCAAGCCCGACCGCCGCGCCACACTCGACTTCATGCCCGGCTCCGATGTACCGGTGATTCGCCAACCGTTTGCAGCGGGCGATCCACTGCCTTTCTGGGCATTGGGTCAAAAAGCAGATCAGCATCACCTCTACGACCTGCACAATGACCCGACAGAAGCCGAGAATCGGGTTGGCCATGTACAGGAACGACGCATGCAGGAATTAGTCCGAGTGGCGCTGAAATCGATGTCGGCACCGAGTGACCAATTCGAGCGTCTGGGTATCGCGTAATGCAAGAACATCCGATTCCAGATCGGCACGGCATCAATCTGTACACCTCGGATCCGGTGTTCAGCCGCCTGCTCGATCTCTATCTACCGACACTACTCAAGACCCATCTGGAACCCCACCTCGTGCATCTGGGCGAACTGGCCGGCGGAGTACTGGATGAGCTTGCGCTGATCGCCGACAAAAACCCGCCAACACTGGAACACCGCACGCGCACTGGTATTGATCAGCAGCGCATCAACAAACACCCCGCCTACGTGGAGCTGGAACGGGTCGCGTTTTCGCAGTACGGACTCGCCGCGTTATCGCATCGCGGCGGCGTGCTGGATTGGCCGGAAGCCATGCCACCGGCTGCCAAGTACGCGCTGACCTATCTTTTTGTTCAAGCCGAATTCGGTGTGTGTTGTCCGCTCTCCATGACTGATTCGCTCACACGAACGCTGCGCAAATTCGGCAGCGATGGACTGATCAAGCGTTACCTCGACAACCTGACCACCCAGGATTTCGACACGCTGTATCAGGGCGCGATGTTCATGACCGAGCAGGGCGCCGGCTCAGATGTTGCGGCCACGGAAACAAGGGCAGAACCGATCGCTGACGGCAGCTATCACCTGCATGGGGACAAGTGGTTCTGCTCAAATCCGGATGCAGCGCTCGCCATGGTGCTGGCGCGCATCGACGGCGCACCCGCAGGCATGAAAGGCGTGTCGCTCTTTCTGTTACCGCGAACGCGACCCGATGGTTCGACCAACAGTTATCGCATCCTGCGCCTGAAAGACAAGCTCGGCACCCGCTCCATGGCGAGTGGCGAAATCCGGTTCGACGGCGCGCAGGCTTTTCTGATGGGTCAGGCGGGACGTGGCTTCAACATCATGGCCGACATGATTAACAACTCCCGGTTGTCGAATGGCATGCGCGCCGCAGGCATGATGCGACGCGCATGTGCAGAAGCTGCGCATGTGGCGACACACCGGTTGGCCTTTGGTCAAAGACTCATCGAGTTGCCATTGATGCGCAGACAACTCTGCAAACTTGTCATTCCTGCAGAGCAGGCCCGAACCATGATGTTGCAAACAGCAGAAGCACTCAGACGTGCGGACGCAGGCGACAACGAAGCAGCACCCCTCGCGCGTATCCTCACACCACTCATCAAGTTCCGCGCCTGTCGTGATGCACGACGGGTGACGGGCGACGCAATGGAAATTCGCGGCGGCTGCGGTTACATCGAAGAATGGAGCGACCCACGACTGGTGCGCGATGCGCATCTCGGCTCCATCTGGGAGGGCACCAGCAACATCGTCGCGCTGGATGTCATGCGGGCCATGCGGCGGGACCATTCACTCCCCGCTTTGACGCAGCATCTGGAACAGCAACTGGCTTCAATTGCGGTCAACGATGTTGCTTCCTTCCAGCTGGCATTCAACAAGACGGTCAACACCGCCCAACACTGGCTTGATGGCGGACAGGATCGCCACGCACGTCAACTCGCCTCTGCGCTCTATCACCTGACCACATCAATCGGCATGGCCTGGGAAGCCACACAAATCGGATCATCTCAGCGTATGGCCCAGGCTCAGTTGGCGCTCAGACACCGGCTGCTGCCACGTGATCCCCTTGATCTGGATGAAGGCGACGAAGATCTGGTCCGCCGCGCCCTCGATCTCACGCGGTAGCCGCTCGAACTCGATTTATCAGGGAAATCATGGCATCAAGCACTTCATTGGGCTTTTCACCCAGCATCGAATGGCCACTGCCTGGTAGACGTTCGACAACACAATCCGGATACCGGCTGGCCACCGCCAGACCTGCCTTGAGCGGCGTCATCTGATCCGACTCTCCCGCCAGTACCAGCACCGGAGCAGTGAATGCTGAGTCTGCCACCGGTGGCTCAAACACATTGCAGGCATTCAGACCCGCCGCGTAGACACCCGGTCCATTACGATCCAGCAGACGTCGACCCGATGCCAACAACCAGACACCAGGAACGGGATTGCCTCCCAGCCGACCACGCGCGCTGTGGCTCCAGGTGTTGGCCATGTCAAACGCCGCAGGATGATCGTCACCCGCCGCGGTGAGCAAGGGATCGGAAACCCGCATGGGTTGTGAAGCGCCAAGCAGACCAAGTGCCAGCACTCGCTCAGGATGCTGGTTCGCCATCTCACTGACTACCAGCGATCCCATACTGTGACCAAAGAGCACGGTCTCACCAACGCCCATGGCATCCAGCAGACGCCAGCCCCAGTTTGCCATCGCCTCGATGGACGTCAACGCCATACCAGCAGATCGACCGTGCGCCGGTAGATCAGGCGCGATCACTCGATAACCATGACGCGCAAAGTAACGGGCCGGCAATGTCCACACGGTGTGATCCATTCCTGCGCCATGCAAAAACAGAATCGCCCGGCCATCACCGTGACCACCGCCCTGCCCTACGAAAACTTCCGCTCCGTCGACCAGCAACCGCACGTCAGCGACCTCCCGATTTTTCAACGGCCTTCTTTTCAACAGCCTTGAGAGCACGGCCCAGGTCATCGAGCAGATCACGCGGATCTTCGAGCCCGATGGACAGGCGCACCAGTCCTTCACCAATGCCTGCTGCGCGCAGCGCATCTGCATCCATCCGATGATGGGTAGTACTGGCCGGATGGATGACCAGCGATTTGGCATCGCCCACATTCGCCAGATGACTGAACAGCTCCAGCTTCTCGATGAACAGTCGGCCTGCCGCGCGCCCGCCCTTGATCTCGAAGCTGAGCACAGCACCCGCGCCACGGGGCAACAGTTCTTTCGCCAGGGCATGATCCGGATGCGAAACAAGCCCCGGATAGTTCACACCGTCCACCATCTTGTTCTGCGCCAGAAACTCCGCCACCGTGACGGCGTTGCTGACATGACGCGCCATCCGCAGTGGCAGCGTCTCAAGCCCCTGCAGAATCTGGAACGCGGTCATCGGAGCCATGCAGGCACCGAAGTCACGCATGCCTTCCTTCCGGGCGCGCATGAGAAAGGCACCGGGCCCGAATTCTTCGGCAAAAACCAGGTCATGAAAGCCTGCATACGGTTCGGTAAGCGTCGGAAAGCGATCGCTCTTTTCCCAGTCGAACGTTCCACCATCAACGACGAGGCCACCGATTACCACCCCGTGCCCACTGAGAAACTTGGTAGCTGAATGCACGACCAGGTCGGCCCCATGATCCAGCGGCTTGAATAAATAGGGTGTCGAGAACGTCGCATCGACCAAAAGTGGCAACCCTTTGGCATGCACTGCGGCAGCAACGGCGGGCACGTTCATCACTTCAAGACCGGGATTGCCAAGGATCTCGCCAAACACCAGCTTCGTGTTGGGTCGAATCGCAGTGACAAAGGCATCCACGTTACGCGGGTCAACGAAGGTGGTCTGAATACCAAAGCGTGGCAGCGTATACGCCAGCAGATTATGGGTGCCACCATAGATCGATCGCGACGCGACGATGTGATCACCCGCGCTGCAGATCGTGACGATCGCAAGGTGCATGGCCGCCTGGCCACTGGCCGCAGCTATGGCGCCGACCCCACCATCCAGCGCCGCGATTCGCTCTTCGAGAACGGCATTGGTCGGGTTGGAGAGTCGGGAGTACACATGACCGGCACGTTCGATATTAAAAAGGCCCACCGCCTGGTCGGCGTCCTTGAATACAAACGACGCCGTCTGGTAGATGGGCGTGGCTCGCGCGCCGGTGGTTGGATCCGGCGCCTGCCCGGCATGCACGGACAGCGTGTCGAAGCCGAATCCGCGTGGTGACTGATGTTCGGAGGGCAAGATCACTCCCTGGTTGAAAAGGTGAATAGGTGAATACGTGAATCCTCTAACCTTGACTCGACAATAATCGGTAAAGCGGCAGGCGCACAACCCATCGCGGCACCCATCACAGCGTCACGCAGCCCTTTCCGCCGCAGGAGCGGTCTCCGGGCACACTGGGAGCGGTCTCCTGACCGCGATTGTTGGGATCATCGAAGATCGCGATCAGGAGATCGCTCCCACAGGACGTTTTTTATTCGGCGTCCCATTACTGAATCTGCCAACTTCATTGGTTGTGACCTCACGGTTTGATTTCCGCTGAAATCCCGACCTTCTCTCCAGTTGATCGTTCCGAAGCTCTTGAATACCCCTGCACAGCATTTTCGGTTGTGTAATGTATGTCCAATTGAGGCTGAGTTGACGCTCACGGCCAGCTGGCAGTCTACCAGCGACCTCAACATTGGAGGTGCTCCCCTGCACCAACTGCGGATAAGCTTGCCACCTCCAGAGCGGATCGGAACACTCAATGAGCGCAACCCTTCGCACCGGTCTTTGGGCGGCCATCGGCCTTCTGATTGCCCTGACCGCAATGAGCCTGCAATTCAGACTGTCCCTCGGCGAGATTGCTGACTTCGCCATCGCGGCGAATGCGCCACGATGGTTGATGGCCTTTGCCGGTGGCGCGTTTCTCGCCGTCGCCGGATTGCAACTGCAGAGCCGGTTTGTCAGCCCACTGTGGCTGCTCGGGATCTCAACCGCAGGTATTCTCGGCGCCGTACTCGGATTTTTTGGGTTCGGTTCAACCGGCAGCTGGATCGGCTTTCTACTGAGTTCAGCAATGGCCATGGTTGTTTTGCGCTGGCTCCCGCAACACAGCATTCTCGGCGCGCTCGCCTGCCTCGCACTCGCCGGGATCGGGATCTATGGGGTGTCGCTGGTGAAAACAGAACCCAACGTCGCGCGCAGCCTCGCGTTTTTTGCGGCTGGCGATGTTGGCCACGCAACGCTTACCATGAGTCTGATCGTCATCGCACTGCTCTTCATCAGCAGCATCTTCCGGTCATCAACCGCATTCGGGCCTGCGGCGCTCGGTTTTGGCATCGGCCTGGTCGGCCCGATCGCCTTTGTTTCGTGGTGGGTGCCCCTGGCCGAAGCGCGTCTGACCCGACTGTCTGGCACGGCACGATTTGTGATGACCGCTTTTGCCGGCGGCGTGGTTCTGATCACGACAGATGCCATGCAACGCTGGTTCATCGGTGGATACGGCTTCGGCTTGAACTTCCCGCTCGCCCTGGTGGGGACACCGATCTACCTGTGGTGGTGCGCAGGTTTGTCAAACCGTGGGTGGGTAAGGCTAGCTACAAGGTTGCTATCGGTGTTGATCAGCATTGGTGTTGTGCTGTTCAGCGGTTTTGCCATTCAGACCATCCAGCAGGCGACCTGAGCGCTGACTTGCACTGAAAACGCAGACCGAACGAGTCAGCCTGCAAAAGATTCAAGACCACCACTGCGTGCGTGCGTGACCAGCGCGTCTCTCAACAACTGGTCCGTTGTCTCGACGCGTTCGACCACACCAATCTCATTCGCGTACTCACGCAGGAAATAGTCTATGGAGGCAACACGATACTCCCGTCGTGGCTCCACGTTACCAATGCGTTGTCGGGCAGCACTGCCCAACTGTTCTCCCTTCATGGTGACGGCGCCGAGAGAGTTTCCATAAGGGTCCAGCGTCCTCAAAGTGCCTTCTGAAATCGTACCGGGCACAAATCGACCCGGCAGCTTGTCCAGCATGACACCAACATCCGCATCCATGGCTCGCATCATTGCGGCTTCCATGAAAAGACGCACGGGCTCGCCTTCAATCAATCGCGAAGCCTGTGCCAGGGTCTCTCCAACATGCTGGCGATCCGGATCCTTGGCGATGCGCAGATAGGCATGTACATGTGGATGACCTTCAAAGTGCAGCACAAATCCGGGACCTTCGATTCGCCACACCTGAAAATACGCTCGCTCATCGGCCCGCTCCGTAGCATCCGTATAGCGCACGCCATCGCCATAAAAACCATTTTCCGCATAGAGCGCGACGCGGAGCTGATTAATGCCCCCCAAATGCTGCAGATCGCTGGTGGCCTGCTCAGCATATTGCGGCGCATAAGAGGCAAGCATCGTGGTCAGCAATTCACAAAAGGTCGCACGCTGTTCTTCGTTGAACGTGCTGACCGAAAGACCATCAAAACGCCCAGCGTTGCCTTGTACCTGAAGCATCAACTCATGGGGTTTTTTCGCAATAATCGCCTGGGCGAGCTGCTCTGGCGTCCACAATCCGGCCAATGCATTGATGGCATCACTGTGATGTGCCCAGACATTGCCGGGTACTCTCAGCTCCTGATTTCCGACCTGATGACCATAGGCAACACCATCGCCAAACGAGCCATTGTTTTGTGTTCCCGCCCGCAATTCGAGATGCCCGCCGCTGATCACCGACTGACACGGCCCTTTCGCCGGATCGCCATAGATAACGAGCACACAACCGTCGAGCCCACCGGCTTCAGCACGCAGGGGTTCGCGAAATCGTGTTATCCCGGCCGGCGATTGCATCGATTCCCACAAACGCCACACATAGGGTATCTGCTGCGCATTGAACATCGTCCCGATGTGGGGTGACTTGCGAATCGCCAGCGTATTGACCAACTGACGAGACGGATGGTCCCATGGCAAAAAAACCTGCGCACGCTGAGCAGGCGACAGGGAAGCGGCAAAACCGGAAACAAGCTCACCATGGGGAGCCGCTTCAACCTTCGGCAGGCCTATCCGTGATGCCAGCAATCCGGCACCGAGCCCCGCTGCGCCCAACAACACACCACGTCGACTGACTGGATGTGTACCCATCGTTGTTCCCCGCCTATCACCACAGATGCCAGCCTACTGCGGCACAACGTAACTGCCTAGACATACCACTGAATTCATGCACGAATAGCTGACAGCGGAAAAAGAGCGATGTGCAATGCAGCTGAAATCCAGGATCCTCGACAAGACCACCTGCGGAAACCGACCGGCGAACGCGGAAACACTGCTCGACGATATCCGCGCGCTACTGCCGCAGATCGCAGCCGACGCCGAGGCGGCAGAGCGACAACGCAAGCCGTTCGACCACCACATGCAGGCCATTGCCAACACCGGCATCTACCGGTTTTTTGTACCCAAGCGATACGGCGGTGCGGAGTATCCACTGACCAGCTTTGTCGAGGCGGGTCTCCTGCTCGGTGAATTTGATGGTAGATAGCAACGGCAGTCGGCTGACGGCGAATTAACACGACGTTGGTTTTTATTTTTCTTGTGCCCTCTTCAGGGCTACTTTAGTATCACTTAATGCGCACCGAACTAGTCACGACACTCAAACGAAAAGCGACGGATCTACTGTCCGACCTAGAAAGGGATAGAGAACCGATTTTGATTACTCAGCACGGATTGCCATCGGCATATCTAATTGATGTAGATAGCTACGAGAAGCTCCAAGGGCGTATCAAACTATTAGAAGGCATTGCCCGTGGGGAGCGAGCTATCGATGACGGCCGAACCTTAACGCATAAGCAGGCGAAATCTAGAATGTCGCGATGGCTCAAATAGTTTGGACAGATCCAGCCCTTTCTGATCTCGAAGCAATCGCCGATTACATAGCGCTAGACAATCCTGCCGCAGCAAAAAAGCTCGTGCGCCGGGTATTTGAGCACGTCGATCAACTCGCAGCATTTCCTGATAGCGGTTCAAAGCCACCGGAACTCAAAGGTTGGGCATATCGCCAGATCGTCGAACCACCTTGCCGCGTGTTCTACAGACATGAGCGTCAGGTTGTATACATTCTTCATGTAATCCGTAGCGAGCAGCGCCTGCGTCGAACCAGATTGGTAAAATCCGACGCCCCGGAAACATGAAAGCTAACAATGCAGTGCATCGGACCCGCTGCGTGTTGACGCCTTTTGCTGTGGGGAAAAGTCGCCCCCACGCGCCGGGCCGCTGAGCTGCGGCTATATGGACCTTCCCCTTAGTCAACCTGTTTTAGAATTACATTCCTTCTCGCCGATTCGATGACCTGGTTGCTTTCTGATGGACGATTGAATTGCAGCTCTATATTCGGCTTCTTGAGTGGGGTTCTATCCCCGAGCCCTGATGACAGACGCACACGCCGACCCCATACGTTAGACAGTCTCGAAGACTCGGCGGCTCACCGCGGCGTGAACGATTCAAATCGTTTTCATCAACGTTTGGCAATTCAGGTGGGAACTGTGATCAGGCAACCGCCTCCTCAACGTAGTCGCTGATATCAACGACGTCGGCAGCCTCTTGATGATCTGGCACGGGCTCTTCTGGCGTCGTTTCCTTCGCCAACATCGCCCAGACGATACGGGCATGCTTGTTGGCGAGGGCCACGGCGGCCTTGTTCCATGATTTCTCTTCGCGCAGCTTCAAAGCCCAGACGCTCTTCGCATCAGCGCGTTCATGCACATGCATCAACTCCGAGCGGGCGCCGTGGATCAGCAGGGTGCGAAGATAGATATCCCCGCGTTTGGTGATTTTGCCAAGGACGGTTTCCCACCCGTGGAAGACTGCCGCGGTGTGAGGCCCAACCACGCTGCAAACTGGCGACCATTCTTGAAGTCACGCGCATTGCCGACGGTGGCGATGATCGCACTGGCAGTGATTGGGCCGATGCCGTTGCGTGTGGCGATACGGCGTGCCCGCGGATCTTGCCGGACATGTGCCTTGATCTTTCGGTCATAGGCCAGGATCTCGGTGTGTAACGCTTCAAGGCGTGCGTACAGCGCATCGAGTTCAATCCAGACCATGGCGGGTACGACATCGGCCTTGTCCTGACGCACCAGTTAAACAGGCGTCCTAGCCGTGCACCCAACCGCACATGCAGCCGGCACAGCCCGTGTTCACGCTCTTTGCTACCGCAAATTTCGTGCCCACGGGCTGTGCGGCGGATGTGCAGCGTTGGGCGCAGGAGTTTCAGAAAATGCCCACAATCCTTCGAGTCGGCCCGTATCGGTTCTTCTTCTTTTCCAACGAAAACAACGAACCCGCACATATCCACGTGCAATGAGAACGTGCTTTGGCTAAATTCTGGCTAAATCCCGTGGCGCTAGCTTCGAGCATAGGCTTTGCTGCTCAGGAGCTGACGAAATTGTCTCGGTTGGTTCAGGAAAACGCTGCGAAGTTTGTGGAGGCTTGGAATGAATACTTTGGCACTCAGAAGTGAACCTCGCGCAGAGCGCGTTCATTGCACAGAGGACGAGTTGGTAGTTGTCCTCACGGATGGTCGTACGCTATCCGTTCCGCTGGCGTGGTTCCCTCGTCTGGTCAGCGCGTCAGCACGTCAGCGCTCAAAGTATGAACTTCTAGGAAACGGAAGTGGAATCCATTGGCCGATGCTGGATGAAGACATCAGCATTTCGGGCCTGTTGATGGGCAATCCTTCCGTTGAGTTAGATCAGCGCCCAAAAAAACGTTCCAGCGGACGCTCGAAGACTCGCGCCGCTGAACGCTGACGTTAGGCGCAAGGTCGACAACCATGCCATCCCATGAAGACGTGTTTATTGCTGTTGGCCACTCGATTCAACGAATCTTCGTGCATTGGGATATCTATCAACAGTTATACGACAGTGGGGACGCGAATATCCAGCTCATGAACTCAAGCGGTTCCTTCGTGTTCGGTGTTCTACAACGTTTGTTGTTGGACGAAACAATTCTCGCTCTATCACGCCTTACTGATCCACCGTCAACATCTGGTAGGGAAAATGCAAGCATCAAAAACCTTTTCGAATTGGCGCGGCCTTCCCTTGATCCTCAGCTGGCCTCCGAAGTTGAAGCATCCCTCAAACGGCTTGATGCGCACGTATGTAATGCTCGTACTCACCGAAATAAGGTAATCGCACACTCGGATTTACAGCCTGCTGTTGGAAGCGCTTACCTGCCCGACATTAGCTACCGAGAGCTTGACGACGCAAGGCAGGAACTCGCCTATCTGATGCAACGACTTGGAGGTAGCACCTCTCGGAGAATTGGGGGTTACAGATCCATAATTAAGTTCGGTACCGACGGTCACACGCTGCTTGATACTCTACGCAAATCTCATGCCGAATAACTGCG
>JAYSTS010000275.1:0-4688 GCA_043719475.1 Gammaproteobacteria bacterium
GCAGTTCCATATGGACGTCGCCGCTTCGGTGCAGCAGGTATGCGAAGAAATCCTGTTGCGGATCACCCGCGATGTGGCGAAGCAGACCGGCGAGCGAAATCTTTGCCTGGCCGGTGGTGTCGCGCTCAATTGTGTCGCCAATGGCAAAATCCTCCGCGATGGTCAGTTCGACAACATCTGGATTCAGCCCGCAGCCGGAGACGCCGGTGGATCACTTGGCGCGGCGTTCTGCGCCTACCATCTCTTCGCTGATCAGCCACGTCGTCCACTCCAGGGGCTCGACGGGATGCGTGGTGCTTACCTGGGGCCGAGTTACGAGCAGATTGAAATCGAGTTGCGGCTGCGAGCGGCCGGGGCAAGGTTCAACGTGGTCGATGATGCTGGAATGATATCAGCTGCAGTGGATGCCCTCGCTGCGCAGAAGGCACTAGGTTGGTTCCAGGGGCGCATGGAGTTTGGACCACGATCGTTGGGTGCGCGCTCGATCCTCGGTGACCCGCGCTCGGACAGCATGCAGAAGATGCTCAACCTGAAGGTGAAGTATCGCGAATCCTTTCGACCGTTCGCTCCGGCGATTCTGCGCGAAGACGTGGGCGAGTGGTTTGAGCATGAAGGTGATTCGCCCTACATGCTGATCGTGACCGGCATTCGGCCCGAGCGGAGACGGGCGATGAGTGCAGACGAGGAGAAACGATTCGGCATCGACAAGCTGAACGTACCTCGATCAGAGATTCCCGCAGTGACACACGTGGACTACTCGGCACGCGTGCAGACCGTCCATCGCGAAACCAACGCTACCTTTCACAGGCTCCTGGAATTGTTTAAACAGCGAACTGGTTGCCCCGTGTTGATCAATACCAGCTTCAACGTGCGTGGAGAACCGATTGTATGCACACCCGAAGACGCGTTCCGCTGTTTCATGGGCAGTGAAATCGACACCCTGATCATCGGCAACTGCGTGTTGCAGAAGGAGCAGCAGAACTCCGCGCTAAGACTTGACTACAAACATGCCTTCGAACTGGACTGAAGTTCAGCGGTTGCCTTTCGAAGCTCTCCTTCGAGTGAGGACGTTGGATGAGTTCGGAGCATGCCGTTTGGTTGGTACGCACAATGCAAACATCGCCGGAAATTTATGAAAGTCATTCGCCTGTGGTCGGTCCTTCTGGGCATTACGTTCGTCGCGCTGCTGCTTGGCGAAAGCGTGTCGTGGTTGGTGGTGGGCTCGGCACCTCTGGATGTTCGATACGAGTGCGCAGCCAATGCGCCTGCAGACGACTTCACGATATTCAGCTATGGCGGTTCTACAGTCTATGGAACGCCGGTAACCGAATACGGGTTCATGGCGCAAATCGCCACTGCATTGAAGGCGGAATCGGCAAGCAGGTACACCGTCTGTAACATGGGTGAAGGTGGGCGCGATTCAACAGGTGTGCTGTTGGATATCGAGCGCACGCTGGAATACAAACCGGACGCGATCATATTGCTGAGCGGGCACAACGAGTTCCTGCAGCCCGTGTTTGACCCCACCGCGACTCGCCGCTGGCGCGAGCGTGTGGCCGAACTCGCAACTTTTCGTCTTTTCAACAAAGTGATGGAAAAGGTGGCACGTCGAATGAACTTGCCAAGGGTTCAGGCGGCGATGCCGGAGGAACTTTCTGCGCACGACCGGAATGCGGCTGACTTCAAGGCGCGAGTCACCCGGTACGAAGGCAACATTGAAAGCCTGGTCGCGATTATCCGGGATGCAGGCATCCCGCTGGTGTTTGGAACACTCCCAAAAAACCTTGATGAGTGGCCACCGGTCTACAAGAAAATCGCGGTGGGTGAAGGTGGCGTTCGTGACGAGCCTCAAGTGGTTCGTTTGCTCGACCTGATAGAGTCCAGGGACATCGAGACCGCAAAGGCGCAGTTCGCCGATAGCCAGTGGAATGACGACGAGATCGCGGCGCCTATCTTCAAGTACCTTGAAGCGCAATTCATGCCCACCGGCACCCCCACAGGGCGGGAAACTCGTTATGAGGCATTTGTTGCCGTTGGAGATGACGACCCGGTTCCGTGGCGTGTACTCAGCCGCTTCAATCAACACGTTCGACAGGTCACTCAGGGCAAACCGGCGACAGCACTGGTTGACGTCGAAAAATTGTTGAAAGACGCCGCCGCAGACGGAACGCCTGGGTATGACCTGATCACTGACAATGCGCACCCGACGCCCATTGCCAACTACATCATCGCTCGAGGATTGCTGGATGGATTGGAGGGCGTGACTGGAAAGTCCCTGCTTTGGTCAAAGGAAGACTCGGAACGTTATATCGCCTCTCTGCCTGCCGAGTTGGAACTCGAATACCTGCTGCGCAATGGCATCTATGTGATGAAGGTGCCCTTCTTCAACTACGGCGCGTCTCGTCGCTATTTCGAACAGGCGCGCTCCAAATGGCCAGCGGATTGGCGGAGTTGGGGAAACCTGGCGAGCATTGAACTCCTCGTGGGTGACCCCGTTCGCGGCAAAAGTCTGCTCAAGCAGGCACTCGCGTTACAGGCAGATCCTCTCCTTTACATGAGCCATCAACATACCCCCTATCTCAAGGAGGCCCTGCAGGTCCGAGGACTCACTCTCGATGTTTTTGTGCAAGCAGCCCAAACCGAAAAGGGAGCAACGGATGGATGACGCAGTGATTGAGGCGTACTTGTGGTGGACAAATGCATTCGGACTCTTGTTCGAGCAAAACTGAGCCTTCTTTACAGGCTCTCGATAGCGACATTTTTCAAATCGCGAAAGTCTGCTCGCTGCCATTGCAACACGCGGATTTCGGACCCTCACGGAAAAGATTGATCGATCGTTGGCCAGCGGGACTTCTTTCGAGGCCCGATTTTTCGCGATGGGAATGGCGTACCTCGAACACGCCGTGGCTGATCCGGTGAGTTATCACCTGATGTTCGGCGAACTGACCGGCTCTGGAAAGCACATGGAGTTGCAGGCGGCGGCGGATGATTGTTTTTCTCGATTGCTCAAGACCCTGGAAGTCGATGCGCCACTGGATCGGCTGGAGGTCAGTGCGCTGGAACTGAGCTCCGCAGTCTGGGCAGGAGTGCATGGCCTGGCCAGTCTGCTCATCACCGACCTGCATCAATCGCACGATGGGCGACCCGATTCGCAGGCAGGCCGTGCACTCGCCACGCTTGCGGACAATCCAGAGCGGGCGTTGCGATTGTTGTTCATGCAGTGGTTTCGAGACTAAATCGTTGCCATGACGACTTGATTTACGTCGGTCGAACGACACCGGAAGACAATTCAAGCAACCAGCGAAGGTACGATGATGAATGGACTTAATCACAGAGAAGTGCATAAAAATCATGGGATTGCAGCGTGCACATTGTCTCTCGGGGAGGCACTTGGTGCGCTTGGTGGCGGGGCCATGTTCCCGTTGGTTGAAGATCCGCGGCGGGTGGACAAGACGGTCATTCTTGGCATGTTTGTCCTGCGACCTGCACGCGTCGCCTGGCGCCCGGACCCAGAGTCCATCGACTTTGCCACTGGCGCAGACTGGTGTTTCAACGTGCGTGGTGTGGATGGTGGATGGCTGATTGCCGGGGGAAACCCATTCGATGCCTACCGCCTGGCACTGCAATATGGTCTATCGGATGCGGTAATCGTTGGCAGTAACACGGTCGCCAAGGAAGGGGTGGATCATGGTGATCAACCGGGTTACCTGTGGCAGCCCTATGGCCCCGCTTCGTGGCCGCATCTGGCGGCCGTGGATGCCCACCTTGCCGACAAGATCGCCAACGTTCGACAGGCCTGGCAGCAGCAAGGCGTTCTCTCCTGCCGCAAGTGGCCGGCACAGATTGTGGTATCGCAATCCGGTGAGCACAGGCCGCCCGCTAACGATCTTTTTCAGGCACGGGTGTTTTCTGCCGTGCATCCCGATGGGACACCGGTTGAAACCTATATTCTGACCAGCGAAGCGGGCGCTGCCAGGCTGCGTCGACGAGCCGGTAGTTATGACTTGGGCAGGCCCATTGATGAGATCCTGATTCCGCTTTCACCACCGGATCAGCCTGAAGTGCTGGACATCGCCAACGTTCCTGGAGTGCTTCGTGTTCGACTTGATTTGCGGCTCGCCAATCACGACGGAGGTCAGACGGTCTTGTCCAAATTCAGCGAAGCGGGGGTCATGTCGCAAATCAACCTCACCCTGATGCGCAATGCTTCGGTCTTTGATGTTCTGAACCGCGATTCTCGACTTTCTCATGATCTCAGGCAGCAGGTGCTGGACGAGTTCGATACGCGGCGGCAGCTGTTTTTCTCGGGCGATCACCGATTGCCGGTGACATTGAAACCAGTGAGCGTGTTATCGGATGGTGGGGACGCGCTGGTCGCAAGCTTCGACGCGCGAGGCTTGCGCGGCTTGTGATGACGGGCGGATGCAACGTGCATCCGCCTGTTGTGCTGAGACAGAGAGCTTACGGTCCGCCGGAAATGGTGATGGTATGTCCGGTCATCCAGGAGGAGGCCCGTGAGGCGAGAAACACGACAGCCGGTGCGATGTCCTCGGGTGTCCCCAATCGACCGAGCGGGATGCCAAACTTCTTGCCAAGCTCTGGAATGTCTTCGGGTTTCAGCTTCAGAAACTCCATGAAAACTTCCGTTGGAATCGGTCCTGGTGCAACACCATTGACACGAATTCCGA
>JAYSTS010000276.1:0-2218 GCA_043719475.1 Gammaproteobacteria bacterium
GCCGGACCATTCAGCACGACCGCCTTGTAACCATTGAGCACATAGCCGTTTGCGTCAGCCTTGGCGGTGGTGACGAGATCCGCCAGATTGAATCGGCCCTGCGGTTCGGCATAAGCCAGAGCCCCTTGCCGGCTGCCATCGATGATCCCGGGCAACCAGGTGTTCTGTTGGTCTGCGTTTCCACCCAGGCGAATCGCACCACCGGCGAGCACTACCGTTGCAACAAACGGCTCAATCACCAGGCCTCGACCGAACTGTTCAAGCAGCAACATCATGTCGACAGATTTGCCGCCAAAACCGCCAACACTTTCCGGAAACGGGACTGATAACCAGCCGAGTTCTGCGAAGGTCTTCCAGGTGGAAGCGCTGAAACCCTGCTCGGTGCGCACAACTTTCTGGCGCGCAGCAAAGGTGTAGTCGTTCTGGACGAACTTCTCCACGCTGTCCTTGAGTAGCGTCTGTTCTTCGGAAAACGAAAAATCCATCAATCCCCCTCTCGACTTCTATGCAGATTCTGGGCAGCTGCTGGCAAGCAGCCTGTTACGATCATTGTTTATCGAACTGTTCCGCCGGGTCGCTGCCAAGTATGACGCGAGCCATTTCATCCCGTATGGCTTCAACACTGGTGGCGCCTCTGCCCGACGAGTCAGCATGGTGGGCGGCGTACATCGTCCATGCCCGATCAAAGAGTGCCCGTCGAACGGCTGGCAAAGCCAGTTCGTCGCCAAACACACCCTCGTTGCTGAACCGCTCCCCGTCCGGAAACGGAACGGCATGATAACCCATACTGCGAATGCGCAACTCTCCCAGCTTCTGGCCGGCTTCCGCTCCGCGAATGGCGAGCATCGAGCGCAGAATCTCGGGATCAATCGAATCAGCGCTCATCAATCCGCGTAACTCCATGGCTTCGAGACCATCAAGGGCAACACCCAGTTCGGCACAGGCATGCAGCAAAGCAGCATTCTCACGAATGGCAGGCTCGGCCTCCAGACGCTGCAAATCACGCCGCAGCAGACTCGAACGGACCAACGCGGCGACCGATATCGGTCGATCCTTGGCTCGTTTCTGGGCGGGTCCAATAAGGGTGGGACCAACAAGAGCGGGACCAAGACAGCCCTCAGCAGGAACCCGAACCTTGGTCATCTGCACACTGGCCATGGCTAACGCCGAGCCCATAACGGGCAGGGCCTGAACCTCGACACCGGCTTCCCGGAGGGAAACGACCATCCAGACTGGTTGTCCATCGAGCAACACCCGGCACAACATCCAGTTCGCAACCAGGCCACTTGTTACCCACGTTTTCCGGCCCGAAACGGCAAACCCCGAACCTACCCTGGTCGCTTCAGTGTGCAGGGGTTCCGACTCGGCAACACCCAGACACCAGCGGCTGCGCCAGCAACGAATATCGTTGAGCCATTCGGTACGGGCGGTTGAAGAGGCGCTCGCAAAAAGTGCCGTGGCGACTACCTCGGTCGCCAGGGATACGGGCAGTGGCGCGCCTGTCACGGCCAGTTCACGCATGAACAGGAACTGCCACGTCCGTGACCAACCAGGCCCACCTTCCGCAACCGGCCAGGTCGGCACCGACCAACCTGCCGCTGTCAACCCATCGAACCAGACCCGCTCGGCAGCGGTCATGCCTTCGGCGCGCAATTCAGCCAATAAACCACCGGGCTGAGGCGAATCGCCATGCCAATGTTCGGCAACAAATTGCCGGACCGAATCAACAAAGGACTGATCATCACGGGTAAGTCTGAGGTTCATTGATGGCGTGACAAGTAACGGTCTCGATACGAACGGTTGGCAGATGACCAGTGGTCGGGCACCATACCCCGCACTAAACCAATCAGACAAGATCCTGGAGATTGATCGAGCATGGCCTACAGCACACTTCTGTACGACTTGAAGGACGGCATCCTGACACTCACGCTGCATCGCCCGGAGGCGCTCAATGCCTTCACCCGCGACATGATGAACGAGATGATCGATGCACTCGATCGTGCGGATGCCGACGACAACGTGCGGGCCATTATCGTCACCGGATCCGGCCGCGCTTTCTGCGCAGGCGCAGACCTTTCGGGCGGCGGCAGCACCTTCAATGCCGATGCACGCGCCGATCGCCCCAGCGGATTGCAGCGAGATGGTGGTGGCATCCTTACCCTGCGCATCTACGAATGCAAAAAACCCATGATCGCTGCCGTGAATGGCGCGGCCGTCG
>JAYSTS010000277.1:0-4681 GCA_043719475.1 Gammaproteobacteria bacterium
GCGACGCGCGATGCGTTTGCGAATCTGGTCAACGAAGCGATCGAACAACAGGTCGACTTCATGGTGATTGCCGGTGATCTCTACGATGGTACCTGGAAGGATCACAACACCGGTGTCTTCTTCTGCAAACAGATGGGTCTCCTGAAGCGGGCAGGGATTCCCGTCTTCCTTCTCTTCGGCAACCACGATGCCGAGAGTGAGATGACCAAAAGGCTGCAGCTGCCCGACAACGTAAAAACGTTCGGTTCACGCAGGGCCGAAACATTTCTCATCGAACATCTCAATGTGGCACTTCACGGGCAGAGTTTCCGGGACAGGGACACCACGCAAAATCTCGTGACTGGTTATCCCGTACCGCTGCAGGGCATGCTCAACATCGGCGTTCTCCATACAGCGCTGGAAGGGAATGCGGCACACGCGACTTATGCGCCATGCAGCGTCGATGAACTGCACGCCAAGGGGTACGACTATTGGGCGCTGGGTCACGTGCACGAACACCAGATCTGGCGAGGTGCTTCCACCATTGTCTTCCCCGGAAACCTGCAGGGACGTCATGTGCGGGAGCAGGGTGCACGCGGGGCGGTTGTGGTCAGTGCCGATGAATCCGGCGTGCTGGATGTCGAGCGGATCTTCGTCGACGTGCTCCGTTGGTGCGCACTGGAGGTTGATGCCAGCGCCTGTGAAAACCTGGCCGACGTCGCGCAGCTCATCGGGCTTGCGCTCGAAGGTGTCACGAATGACGTGTCATCCACAAAACCGGCGGCTGTGCGAGTGACTGTCACCGGCAGTACTCGTGCGCACGGTGAACTGTTCGGGTTTGAGCGACAGCTCCGTAATGAAGTGATCGCGTCTGCAGCAGTGTTCGGCAGTGATCGAATCTGGATCGAGAAGGTCAAGGTCGCGACGTCACCCCCGGTCGACCTGCAGCAGGCGGGTGACACAGCAGATGCGCTGGCAGACCTCGAAGGTTTGTTCATGGCGGCAGAGACCGATGCCGAGTTTCTTGCGGCTCTACGCACTGAGCTGCTGGTGATGGTGACCAAGGCGCCTCCGGAATTGCAGAACAGCGTGCCGTCGTTCCAGTCCATTCGCGAGGGCCATCTTGCCGGTCTGGTGCAGGAGGTGCGGCCGGGCCTTATCGCACATCTGGGCACATCTGGCCCATCTGGCCCATCTGGCCAAAGTGGCGCAAGTCATCCATGAGACTGCATCGTCTCGATCTCATCAGATACGGCCGGTTTACGGACCGATCCGTGGGGTTCCCTGCTGCTCCGAAGGATTTTCATCTCATCGTCGGCCCCAACGAAGCCGGTAAGTCGACGTTACGCTCGGCGATTCTCGACCTGTTGTTCGGCATTCCAATGCGCTCAACTCTGGGATTTTTTCATCCGATCAACGAATTGCGCCTCGGTGCATTGATCGGCGCGGAAGGAAGATCACTCGAATTTCATCGCGCGAAATCACGCAAGGAAACGCTCCGTTCGCCGAAGGATGGTCCCCTCGACGACTCGGTACTGGTGCCGTACCTGGGCAGCGCGAATCGCGACTTCTTTGATCGTATGTTTGGCCTTGACCACACGCGGCTGGTGGAAGGGGGAAACTCCATTCTCAATGCCGAGAACGATGTTGGCCAGATCCTGTTTCAATCGGCGGCGGGTGTCGCGGTTCTCGGAAAAATTCGGGACGCACTGCTGGCTGAAGCCGATGCGCTCTGGGCGCCCAGAAAGTCGGGTGATCGCGAGTACTACCAAGCGGCCGCGCAACTCGAAGCAGCGACGGATGCGTTGAAGCTGGCAACCGTGAGGACCAGATCATGGACGGAAGCCAACAACAAAGTCGAGGAATTACAGGAATCCATCACGACGCAGACCAGTCGTCTGCACGATCTGCAGGTGCGACGCACCCAGCTGGAACGCGTGCGTCGGCTGGCACCTTCTCTTCTTCAACTCAGGGAAAACCAGAAACAGCTCGCAGAAATTGGTGAAGTGATCGATCTACCTGCCGACGGGGCCGACACGCTCGCGCATGCAGAGGATGCGCTCTCGACGGCGAAGGCGGTTTTTGAACTCCGGGAAAATGAACTCGAGTCGATTCAAACCGAGCTTCAGAACGTGACGGTTGATGCTTCTCTGCTGGCGACTGCAAACGCCATTACGCTGATCGAACAGCGTCGAGTGCAGTACGGTGCCTATGCGCGCGACATTGAAAATCGAAAGGTAGAAATCGACAGTCTCTGGCAGGACGTCCGCGTCGCATGCAACCAACTGGGCTGGGCTTGCGAATCACAGGAGATCGTCACCGCGCGTCTGCCGACACTGTTCGTGCGCAGGGCGCTTATGCGACTTGCACGTGACCATGGCGGCATCAGGCAGAGCGTAAACGCAGCGGCGGAAGCTGAGCGGGGCAGGCGCAAGGAGATCGAGGAATTATCGGCGCTGCTGGGTCAGATTCAATTGACTGGAGTTTCGGCAGTCCTCCGTGCTGCCCTCGCAAGCGCTCGTTCATTGGGCGATGTTGAGATCGCCACACAAAAACATGAAAGCGCGGTACTCCGAACCAAGGCAGCCGTAGACGAGGCGCTGCAGTCGATGGGTCGAAGGAGTCGGCCTGTGACTACTCTTCGAGCAATGGAAATACCGGGCCAGCAAACCCTTGGCCGCTGGGTTCGTGAACGCGATACGCTGGAGTCGGATCAAAGAGCGGCATTGCAGCGGCTTGGAGAAGCACGAAATGGAATCGGGCATCTCGAACTCGAAATATCCCATCTCAAAGCTGAGCATGACCCTGTTACACGAGAATCCGTGCTTGAGGCGCGTCGCGAACGGGATGGTCTATGGTCCACCATCAAACAAGGCGAGGTGCCGCTTGAGCAAGGCATTGCGCCCTTCGAGAGCAGCATGCAGCGTGCGGATGAAATCGGCGACGCGCGTCTCAACGACGTCGAGGCGGCCGCCTCGTTACAGAACCTGCAGCATCAACTCGAACTTGCTCACCAACGGCTGGTCTCTGTCGAAGGTGAACACAATGCACTGGATGTCGACCTTCAGTTGTTCAACAACCGATGGATCGAGGACATGTCGACGCTCGACCTCGGTGGACTTTCTCTGGATGACTTTGATGAGTGGCTGGCGAAACGAGCGACAGTGATCGCCGCCGATGATGCCTGCAGGCAAACGCTGCAGAGTAGTGACGAAGCGGCGCGATCCGTTGCGACTGCAAAACGCGACCTTGCGGATGCACTGCTGGCATCAGGCATTCAGGTGCCAGAGACATTTGGTCTTCGTGCGCACTGCACAAAAGCGGAAGACCACATCAAGGCGGCGGATGAAGCCAGCGTGCGTTTCGAAACCTTGTCCCGTCAACAGGCGACCGCACGCGCTCAAGTCTCGATGCTGCGTGAGACCACCGAAAGTGCCAACGCCCAGCACGCGGAATGGACAGACGCTTGGTCAAAGGCGCTCATCAAGGCAAGCCTGGCTGTGGGCAGTGAGATCGGTATCGTCGAGGACGCTCTGGAACTGATCGGCACCATCGACGACAAGCTGGGAAAAATGCACCAGATTCAAATCGAACGTATTGACGCCATGAACTACGACCTTGAGCGTTTTGCCGCGGACGCGCAGACACTGACAAATGAAGTTGCGCCTGATCTGGATGGCCGATTAGCCGCCGAGATAGCCCAGGCGCTGACGAGTCGTCTGGCGTCAAATCAGGAAGCGTCTGTCAAAGTGGAAGAACTGAAGACCCGTGCGCGCACTGCCAGCAAACAAGCCGAAGACGCACGCATTGCCATCGGCATGGCCAGGGCAAGTCTCAAACCATTCATGGAGCAAGCCGGTGTTGATTCGAACGAAGCACTGCGTGAGGCGATCACGCGTTCGGACGTGCGACGTCGTGTTGCGGAACAGATCTCCATGACGCGCAATCAACTGATTCACGGCAGCGACGGCCTGGATCTCGCACAAATCGAACTGGAAGTCGAATCGGCTGACCTTGCGCAACTGACTGCTGAACTGGAACGTGTGAAGCATGAACTCGATGAGGTCCAGAAAAAACAGAATGTGCTGTCCGGCGAGTTCGCCACTGCCGCACGTGTGTTGTCCGACATCGGTGGCTCCGACGCCGCTGCACGCGCGGAGGCGCAGCGGCAGGAAGCGTTGGCGCGTATGTCAGATGTGGCCGAGCGTTACGTCAAGGTGTTTACGGCAGCACGATTGCTGCGCTGGTCCGTTGATCGATATCGGCAGGAAAAGCAGGGGCCGTTGCTGGCGCAGGCGAGCACCATTTTTTCGAAACTGACACTGGGCTCCTTCAATCGCTTGATCGTTGATTTTGACCAGGAGCCAATGGTCCTGGAAGGCAAGCGCGGCGACGGAACGCTGGTCGGTGTATCGGGCATGAGCGATGGCACCCGGGACCAGCTCTATCTGGCACTTCGGCTGGCCGCTCTGGAAATGCATCTCGATCATGCTGCGCCGTTGCCTTTTATCGCAGACGATCTCTTCATTAACTACGACGACGCGCGAGCACGCGCCGGACTCGAGGCGCTTGGCAAACTGTCCGAACGAACGCAGGTGATTTTCCTGAGCCACCATGATCACCTGATACCGAGTGTTCGTGCAGTATTTGGCGATCAAGTGAGTGTTGTGACGTTGTAGCTGAGCCTTGATAGCTGTTGTCA
>JAYSTS010000278.1:0-2211 GCA_043719475.1 Gammaproteobacteria bacterium
CCGCGGGTACCGCCATCACGCGGCATGATCCGCTCCAGCGGAAGTACGCCGCTGCGACCCTTTGACTGCTCGCGCACCGTTTCGTGTTGTTGGTCTTGGAGGGCCTGTTGCCGACCAATCTCAGCACCGGCATCGAGTGCGGCACGACGTCGATCAGCGTTGTTCATGGATCCACCGCGTCAGGTTTTCGAGGTCTTGGATGCCGCGACTTTGTGGGTCAGGTTGAATCGGTCGCCTGTCGGCGGTTGCTGTCGCCAGAGCGATATCTTGTCGGACACAATGGATGGGGAGACCTGGATGAGTGCGGAGCAAGTTGGCTTCCAGATCACGATCTAAGGCCCGCCGTTTGTCGATGCGACTTTGTACCAACGCGCAGTGTGCCGGCGCTCGGCGTTCTTTGGAGCGCCGTTGATTGATGAAGTCGATCACCCGGTAGGCACCGCCAAGCGCGAAGGGGTGGGCATCTAGCACGACCAGAGCGATGTGGGCAGCAACCAAACCGAGGCGTTCCAGGTGGTCGGAGCCAGGTGGGCAATCAATTACGACCAGATCGTAAGGGAGTCCTTGAACGACATCTGCCAGATCTTCGGGGTCGAGACTCGCAATGGTGTGATCATTCAACCCCGGACCTCCGGGGAGAACGAGCAAATTTTCGGTGGCGGAGGATGGTTTCACGTGGAGCCCGAGCAGGAGATCTGCTGCGCCACTGGCGCGTGGATCGACGCCTAAGGCGAAGGCCACATTCGACTGTGGATCCAGATCAATGATGAGCGTCCGTTTCCCCGAATGGGCTGACAGGGCGGCGCAGCCCACAGCAATGGTGGTTTTACCGACGCCACCCTTGCGAGCGGCAGTGGCGACAATGAGTGGCGTGGTCATGAGGGGTGTGTTGTTTCGGCAGGGGTGGTGTTCATGGGGGGAAGGACATTTTCCATCTGGCGACGAACCCAGGTGCCCCACTCGCGGTACGTGGTTTCTTGCAACTCCGCAGTGATGCCCGCGGGTGTCCACCGCGCTTCACGAAGCAAGTTTGACGCGGAACCTTTGCGCAGTTCAGCAATCAGAAATCCGACCGGACGCACCAGTGCCTGCGATGACCACAGGACATACCCAACGAGGTGGGCGAGCTGGCTGGCAGTCCATCCAGCGGTGATGGCAGCATCGATTTCAGTGCTTGGAAGCGTCGGGAAGAGTAGCGGCATGGAGCGAGCGGCGAGTGATGCCTGAATATCGCCTAGCGACGGTTGTTGTGGCAATGGAGTTGGATCGGGAAGAGAGGTCGGAATAGTTGGAAGCGACTTTTTCTCGACCTCACCAAAGATGCCAGGGTCGAATGGAAGCGTGGCTTGCATGCCATTTCGACCTCGGATGTCGTTGGTGATGTCTGCAAGTGAGATGAGCTTCTTCGGACGTTGGAATACACCTGAGACGGTCTGTGCATGGTCGGATTGGCGCCATAAAATCACGCCCTCGTCCTGCAAAAACTTCATGGCCTGGAAGAGTCGAGACCGTGGATTGAAAGGATCAGAAAAGCACATGCCTTCGCCGAGATTCTTGCGATCGGCGAAGGCATCGCGCACTTCGGTAACCGAGGCACTGAAACTCATGTCGCTGTATGAGCGCCTCGCCGCAAAATACAGATACAGTGCTCGGGCGAGACCGAGGCGACGCGCTTTCCTTGCCAGATGGGCATAGCAGTCCAAGTCGACGACCGTCCAATCATGAAGACTGTTCAAGGCATCCAACCAGGCGCTCGATAGCTCTGTTCGAATGACGGTGGGGCTGCCTCGCTGATGTTCAGTCGTGATGGATCTGCAATCTTTGAAAATGGTGAACCAGGGGATTTTTTCCTGAGCGGTTCCTTCAACATAGAGGGCAATGGCGGTGCGCCGCAGACGATCAAGTGAACCGTGAATTTCACGAGAGGGCGGGCTGAGGTCATATCCCATCCACGCGAGCAGTTCCCGTTGGTGACATTCAAGAAAGGGCGATTGGCGTTCAGTCCAAGAGCGGCTGACCGCGATGGCGAGGTCCATATCCCGCCAACGCAGCAGCCCGCCCGCAGAGTATCGATTTGAGCGGCAAGGCGTCAGGGGGAGGTCATTATGGGTTTCAATGACCAACGTCATCGGCTGGGGCTTGTAGGGACGTGGCGGTTCATGAATGCGAACGCAGAGGCCCTGCCGATGAGCCGCTCGTTCTGGGTCATGC
>JAYSTS010000279.1:0-4663 GCA_043719475.1 Gammaproteobacteria bacterium
ACGGATATCGAAAAGCTTGGCACCGGTTGCTCGGTGAGCGTGCAGGGCAAACTCGTAGCGTCGACCGGCAGTGGCCAGGACCGTGAAATCCAGGCCAGCGTCATCACTGTAATCGGTTGGGTGGACGACCCGGAAACCTACCCCATCGCCAAGAAGCGACACACGTTTGAATATTTGCGTTCGGTTGCGCACCTGCGACCTCGCACCAATACGTTTGGTGCCATCGCACGTGTTCGCAATGCCATTTCGAAAGCCGTGCACGACTATTTCAACGCAAACGAGTTCCTCTGGGTCAATACGCCGATCATCACCGCCAGCGACTGCGAAGGCGCCGGTGAGCTCTTCCGGGTCTCGACACTGGATTCGATCGCTCGCGGTCAGACCGATTTCACCGGCGATTTTTTTGGCGCGGAAACCTTTCTCACAGTGTCAGGCCAACTGAACGTCGAGACGTTCTGTTGCGCACTGTCGAAGGTCTATACCTTCGGACCAACCTTTCGCGCGGAAAATTCCAACACCACACGACATCTTGCCGAGTTCTGGATGATCGAACCGGAGGTTGCATTCAACGACCTCAGCGCCAACGCACTGCTGGCAGAGGACTTTCTCAAGTTCATCATTCGTCGATTGCTCGATCAACACACCGAGGATCTGGTCTTCTTCAATGAGCAGATCGACAAGACGGTGATCGCAAGGCTCGAACACGTCGTCAACTCCGGATTCGAGCGGATCGACTACGGCGCCGCCATCGAAATTCTCCAGAAGAGCAGCACTGCGTTCGAGTTTCCCGTGCAATGGGGCCTCGACCTGCAATCCGAACACGAACGTTACCTGTGCGAAAAACACGTTGGCGGACCTGTTGTGATCGTCAACTATCCGAAGGACATCAAGGCGTTCTACATGCGCCAGAACGACGACGGCAAGACGGTCGCTGCGATGGATGTACTGGTGCCGGGCGTCGGTGAGATCATCGGTGGCAGCCAGCGTGAAGAACGCCTGGACTTACTCGACGCCAAGCTCGCCGAGAAGGGGCTCCTGGACACCCTCTGGTGGTATCGGGATCTGCGGCGCTACGGCACGGTGCCTCACGCAGGTTTCGGACTCGGCCTGGAACGGCTCGTGCTATACGTGACCGGCATGGAAAACATACGCGACGTGATTCCGTTTCCTCGTGTACCACACGGTGCCAGTTTTTGATGGCTGCTTTTGTGAAGAACCAGTGAGGAACGAGCGATTAACAAGTGAGTAACAACGGTCAATGAGCGTTCTGCGCCGGCTGCATCGCATCTGGCCGTTTGTTCGACCGTACAAATGGCGCCTGTCAGGCGGTATCGTGGCCTTTGGTGTGTCGCGACTCCTCGAAGCGATGGTCCCCCTCTTTCTCGCCATGGGCATCGATCGCCTGACCAGCAACGATCACGATCTTCGTTTACCGGTGCTCGGTATTTTCGTATCCGTATTCCTGCGCTACTTTGTCATCACCTATGCGCGCTATGCCGTACGCAAGGTCGGCCTGTACGTCGCTTATGACCTTCGTCGGGCGCTGTACGCCGGGCTGCAACGACAGGGCATCGGCTTCTTCAATCAGCACACGATCGGCGACATGATGACGCGCGCCGTCGCTGACATCAGCCTCATTCAGCGGTTCATCGCGATGGGCACGATTCTCTTCGTGATCATGATCTATGCAACCGTCATCGGCTTCGGATTCATGCTCTGGTTCTCGCCGCAGCTGACGCTGCTGCTGATCCCACCGCTGCCCTTCGTCTTCTTCTATGCACAGCGGTCGGCGCGCGATATGGGGGTGACATCGGAAGCGGTGCAGGAGCGACTCTCCGATCTTGGCACCCACGTCCAGGAGAACCTGTCCGGTATCCGCACAATCCAGGCCATGGCACAGGAAGACAACGAAATCGCGCGTTTTTCCGCAACCAATCAGCAGTACGCCGATGCGTTTTACGAGCAGGCCCGTGTCAACTCGTTGATGACCTCATGGATGCCAACCATGGCAGCGGCCTGCACCCTCACCATCCTGGGATATGGCGGTAACCTGGTCCTCACCGGCGAAATGACCGTTGGTGCTTTTGTTGCGTTTTTCATGTACGTCAGCATGATCGTCCAACCATTTCGGGTGGCCGGTTTCATCGTCAATCTGTTCCAGCGGGCTGGTGTGGCCGCCCACCGGCTGACCGAAGTCCTGGACGTCGCGCCTGAGATCGCGGATACCGCACCGGACTCGGCCAAATCTGCCATGTACGGTGACATCAACCTGCGTGATCTTCGGTTTCGTTATTCAGGTGATCGACCCTGGGTGCTCAACGGGATTGATCTGAGCATCCGCGCCGGAGAGACCATCGCCATCATGGGCAAGGTCGGCAGTGGCAAGACGACGCTGTTGCGCACGCTGACACGGCTGCTCGATCCGCCCGCCGGGTCGGTAGTGATCGATGACAAGGAGATTCACGCCTGGCCGCTCGTCAATCTGCGATCTCAAGTTACGCTGGTGCCACAGGATCCGTTCCTGTTCGGTGAGACACTCAGCGTCAACATCACGTACGACGATCCTTCACGAACCATCGAAGAAATCTGGTCCGCCGCAGAGGCTGCTGCGCTCAAGGACACCATCGAGAACTTTCCTGACGGACTGGATACGCTGGTCGGTGAACGCGGAGTCACCCTGTCGGGTGGACAGAAACAACGTGTGACACTGGCCCGTGGACTCATTCGTCACAGTCCGGTGTTGTTGCTGGATGATTGTTTTTCCAGCGTCGATACGGAAACCGAGGAACACATCCTGGCTGCGCTGCGTCGCCTGCGTGCCGGGCAAACCACACTGCTCGTTTCTCATCGAGTCTCAACAGCGCGACATGCTGATCGCATTGTGGTGCTCGACAACGGCCGCATCATCGAAACTGGCAGCCATGCCGAGTTGCTCGGTGCCGGCGGATGGTATGCCGAACTCGAACGCATCCAGCGTGAGGGCGCCGATGCGGCGGATTTCATCGGCATGGCTTCCGCATGAACACTGCCCATCGTCCACCCGACAGTGAACCTAAACGCAACTACGCGATGTTTGATGCGGAACTCACTGGCGCTGCGCTGAACCTGCAACTCCTCGGGCGCTTGATGCATTGGATGAAGCCCTATCGCCTGACGTTTGTGATCAGTGCGGTACTGATCCTCATGATGTCAGCGATGC
Organism: Gammaproteobacteria bacterium; assembly: GCA_043719475.1. Taxonomy (GTDB): domain Bacteria; phylum Pseudomonadota; class Gammaproteobacteria; order Pseudomonadales; family Azotimanducaceae; genus SYFY01. The sequence continues at coordinate 3,200 of JAYSTS010000279.1, forward strand.
AGGTGCTGATGCCGATCATCATTTCACTGGTGGTGATCGATGGAATCCTCGCCGGTCGTGCCAGCGAGCGTCCCGATTTCGGGATGAATGATCTGACGGCCTGGATTGGTGATGTGACCGGGCTTCCAGCACTGGCCGCCGCCTGCATCCTGTACGCAACGCTGCAGGCCGGTTGGGCGCTCACGGGTCACTGGCATCGCATGACGCTGATCACATCTGTTATCAATGGGTTGCGCGATCTGCGCCGTGATCTGTTTCGCCATCTGGAAACCAGGCCCTTCTCTTTCTACGATCGGGTTGCCGTCGGCCGGGTCATGACGCGGGTGACCAACGACGTTGAAGCCTTGTACGAACTGTTGCGTGGGGTCGGCACACTGGTCGGCGAATTCGTACCGTTTTTTGTGGCTCTCACGGTGATGCTTGCGATGAGCGTCAAGCTGACGCTGATGCTCCTGGTGGTACTGCCGATCATGGGCAGCGTCACCTGGTTGTTCAGGCGCGCCACCAGCCAGCTGTTTCGCCTGGTGCGAATGACGCTATCGGCGCTGAATCAGAACATGCACGAGAACCTCGCCGGGTTACAGGTTGTGCAGCTCTCCGTGCGCGAGTCATACAACCTCGAGCGATACGACCGAATCAACCGTGAGAACCGAGACCACGAGTTGCGTTCTGCCCGCCTTGAGACGCTGTACGGCGCCTTCACCGATAGCATGGCGCACATCGCTATTGGCGTGGTCATCTGGTATGGCGGTGGGCAAGCCATTCAGGAACAGCTGACCCTTGGCGAAATGATCCTGTTCACGCAGTTCATCGGCATGTTGTTCAATCCCATCGTCGTGCTCGGCGAACAGACCAACATCCTGTTCCGCGCCATGGCCAGCGGCGAGCGCATCTTCCAAGCACTGGACTGGGACGAGAAAATTCATGAGCCCGAACATCCGGCCGTGCTTCCTGATCGCCTGCGAGGCGCGATCGAATTTCGAAACGTGCACTTCAGTTACCTGGACACCCCCGTGCTGAAGGGTGTTTCCGTCAGCATCTCGCCAGGAGAAACACTCGCGATTGTCGGCCCCACAGGATCGGGCAAGAGCACGCTGATCCGACTGCTTTCCCGTTTTTACGACTTCGACGATGGGCTCATCTTTCTGGATGGGATTGATCTGAACCGGATTCACACCCGTGATCTGCGCCGCCGGATTGGCGTCGTACTGCAGGACTTCCATATTTTCTCCGGCACCATTTACGACAACATCGCGCTGGGTGATCCATTGGTCACACGCGAGCGCGCCGAGCAAGCCGCAAAAACGGTCAACGCCCACGGATTCATCAGCACCTTGCCACAAGGTTACGACACCGAGCTTTCGGAACGAGGACAGAATCTATCGCAGGGTCAACGACAGTTGCTGGCCTTCGCTCGGGTATTGGCGGCCGACCCGGAAATTCTCATTCTCGATGAAGCCACCG
>JAYSTS010000280.1:0-12068 GCA_043719475.1 Gammaproteobacteria bacterium
AGCAGATGTATGGCCTCGGCCAGTTCGACACCAGTCATGGCAGGCATTCGAAAATCGGTCATCACCAGTGCATAGTCTGCCGCGTGTTCGCGAAAGTGCCGCAAGGCAGAACCCGCGTCGAGAAATCCGCTGACCGCGTAACCCAATGCACCAAGGAGCTCTGAAACGACGTCCATTACACCAGGCGAGTCATCGATCAACATGATTCTCGGCCCCGGTGCATCCAGTCGGGAAGGCACCCTCGTTACAGTCGGGAGTGGTATCAGCAAGGTGAACTGCGTTCCCTTGCCAAGCTGACTTGCAACGTTGATGAGGCCTTTATGGCTTTCCATGATGCCGTGTGCCACCGAGAGACCAAGTCCGCTGCCTTCGCCGACGGCCTTGGTTGTGAAGAATGGCTCGAAGACATGGCTGCTGACGCTGTCGGACATGCCTGGGCCATCATCTATCACCTGTAACTGGGCATATCGACCGGGTCGCAAGCGGCTTTCGCCGGGCTTGAGGTCACGTGCCGAAAGTCGTACGTCAATGTGTCCTGCCCGGTTGCGGAACGCTTGCGCCGCGTTGGTGATCAGGTTCACGAGAACCTGCTCGATCTGACCGGGATCAACGTAGACCTCAAGCTCGTTATCGACATGGTTCCTGATTGTGATCGTCGACGGAATCGTGGCGCTCATCAGCGACAACGTACTGGTCACCAGTGTCGTTAACGAGACTGAGCGTCGGCGCGGTTCCTGCTGGCGACTGAAGGCGAGTATCTGTTGAACCACCAGCCGTGCCCGACTTGCCGCTTCGGTAATGTGGGCGAGTTTGGCGCGCACCCTGGGGTCCAGTGGCTCTGCCTCAAGCAGCGTGCTGTAGCCGAGGATCGGGGTCAGCAGATTATTGAAATCGTGAGCGATACCACCGGCGAGTGTGCCCACCATTTCCAGTCGCTGCGCAAATTGCAGCTGGGTTTGTAGCCGGTGTACTTCGGTAATATCGACCGCGATGGTGAGCTGGATGTCCGTTCCCTCAACCTGACTCCTGCTGACCACCAACCGGTGCTGTTCGTTGGTGATGGACGTGAAGTCGATCTGTTCCGGCAGGCTCGATGCAGATGCCTTGTCGATGACGAGGAGTCCATCAATGCAGTTGAGACGACGCAGGAAGTCGGGCGAAAGCAGCTCTTCGACGCTGCAGCCGTAGAGGCTTGCAGCTGCCTTGTTGACGAACTGCATCGACCCATCGCCGCGACGAGCCAGGACCGCGCAGGGCACATTGCTGATGGTATCGGTGAGCAGAAGGCGCGCGCGCTCTTCCGCCTCCTGCGCCGCGCGGCGAACCTCGGCTTCACGAATGGCGTCCTGCTTGGCGCTGACCAAGTCTCGCACCAGGCTATTGAAAGCAGCCGCCAAGTCTACAATTTCGCATGGTGCGTCTTTCGGCAATTCGAAATCAAGCTCTCCGTCTTCGTGCGATCGGGCGCGATCCGTCAGTAGTGCAAGCGACGCTGTGGCTTGTCTTGACAGCCGTTGAGTGAGAAAAAAAACCAGACCGAAAATGCACACCAGGCCGCCGAGCATCGGCACTAGCTGGCGTAACACCTCGTCGTACAGATTGCGTCGGTGGATGTGTACAGTCACATGACCTATCACTGCCCCGTCGTGCCGGATCGCTGCCAGAGCGTGGAGGTGGTGTGACATCTCGGCATCGGAGGTTGTCGGGCACGCTGGACCGAGTATCGGTTGATGCTCGGCAATCAGACCCTGCATGTCATACACACAGGCTGGAACACGAACTTGCCTGCTGTCGAGATTGTCTAGCTTGGCGCGGATCTGTTCGAGATCCTTCCGCTTGAGCGAATCAACCACATCAAGTGCCAGCGTATCAGCGAGGTAAATTGCGAAGGAACCCAGGAGACGCTGCCAGTCGTAGTAGGTTCTGATCGAGAGTAAGGACCCACACAACACGGTAGCCAGCAGGGTGATCATGCTGAAGGAAATCAGTAGCGTGCGCGACAACGTGCGAGCAGGGCGTCGGGCATCCTTGTCGCTTCGCAGGTGGTTTTGCAGGTGGTCAGTAGCAGAAACCTGATTGCTCCCCGGTAAATCTGGATTCTTTCGTCATGCGTGCGAACGATGTTTCGTGCCTGGTCAGCCTGATCATCGGCTGCCATCACGGTCCCCCTACAAACGAATCACGAGCATAACGGCCACCACGCGTCGATGCTATGACCTGCAGTCTGATGGCACTGAATCCCTGCAAAACCATGAGCGCGCAGTAAAGAGTGGCTGGATAGTACGAACTTTCATTGATATCTCGTATCATGCCGCCGGCGCGGGTCATTGTGGCCGCAAGAGTGGCCGCAAGAGTGGCCGCAAGATTTCGAGATCAACAGGCAGCAGGGTCCAGATAATTGATAGCGGGTTACACCACTGCGGAAGTATCCACACTGATCGGGCTCAAGCCACATCAGGTGAGGCACTATGTGAGACGCGAATTGCTGAGTCCTGATCGAGGCGACAAAGGCGAATACCGGTTTTCTTTTCAGGACGTTGTACTCCTGCGCACGGCCAAGGGTCTGCTTGATTCGGCGATTACTCCTCGACGAGCGCTACGCGTGCTGACTCGTCTCAAACACCAGATGCCTGATTTACCATCGCTCTCGGCGATGCGAATTCTCATGAATGGCGCGAACGTTGTGGTGCGCTCGGAAAATCGGTACTGGGATGCCGAAACGGGGCAAGCGCACTTTTCATTTGACGCACCAGAACCGGTGGTTCAGGTGTCGACCATTCTTGGTGGCGATCTCGTCGTCACTCGCGAAGCCGGCGAGATGACGGCTGACGAGTGGTACAACCTGGGACTGGATCTGGAAGAGGCTGATTTCGACAAGGCTCCCGAGGCCTACCATCGCGCGCTCGAACTCGATCCTGAAAATGCAGACGCCCATGTCAATGCCGGGCGTTTGTATCAGCTGAAAGGTAATCTCCGGCACGCCAAGCGTCACTACGAAACAGCTCTGCGGATTGCACCGCAACACCAGCTGGCAAACTACAATCTGGGTACGATCTTCGATGAGTTGGATGAGCTGGATCGGGCGCGGGTGTACTACGAGCGTGCGACGGGCATTCCAGACGCGCACTACAATCTGGCGCGCATCGCTGAACTGGGTGGCGACGAAGTTTCAGCCCGACGTCACATGCACCGATACCGCGAGCTGATCGAGAACGTCGAACGGACCTGATCGCTTGGTGTAGGCTGGTTGATCTAGGAGTCTGCGCGGCAGAAGGCGGCGGAGGTCGATTGATCTAGGTCGATTGGTGTAGACCGGTGCCTTTGTCCGGTTACTCGGCGATGCGACTACTGGTGTAGTCCTGTACCAGCACTGCGGGCAGGTCACCCACACCGATCAGCAGTTCATAGTAGTTGCGCATCATTTCCGAACTGATTCGATGCCAGGTCGCCTGGGAATTGAACAACCGCTCTTCCACCTCGATCAACTCCAGGATGCTGATATCACCGATTTCCAGGTTCTGACGGTTCAGCCGACGCAGTTCCTGGTTGGCTTTGATCTCGTCTTCGGTGGCAGCGAGCGTCAAACGATTGGTCGTGATCTGGTTGTAAGACTGCTTGATGCGCCTGTCGATATCCTTGACCAGGCGTTCGTGATCCCACTCCAGCTCCATCAATTGTGCCTTGCTGCGCTGAATGCGTGCCTTGCGCACTCCGCCATCGATCAGAAAGTACTCGGCCTTCAGCTTCACTTCAGACGTGGTGTGCGCAGCTGAATTACCGCCCTCGTCCTGCAATGCTTCAGTCTTGAAATTGAGCGAGAGAAGTGGGCTGTACCCGGCCTGCTGGCCACGAATCTTCAGCGACAGCGCGATCTTGTTGGAGGCGTTGAGCAGAACCTCGACGTTGTTGTTGCGAGCGGCTTCCACATAGTTCAGGAGTGTGTCGACGGCCACCGTCGAAACATCGATGGGTGCGGCGGCGATGAATTCCTCCAGATCGCCCGTCAGAAACTCCAGATTCGACAATGCGTCATTGAGTTGCGCCGCCGAGTTACCAGTCTGCGCGCGTGCTGAGGCAAGCCGGGATTTGGCAAAATCGAGTTCGATTTTACTGGCAGCACCGGATTCATGCATCTGTGAAATCTGATTGACCATACGCTGCATCTCTGCGACAAATTCCTCCGCAACCCGTGCAGCCTGCTGGTGCTGCAGAATCTCCATGTACGACTTGATCGCCTTGTTGACGATCTCTTCGATCACCAGCCGGGTTTCGATTTCAGTGGTTCGGCGGATCTGTCTTCGCCGGTCTTCTTCGGCGACGGAAACGCCGCCGTCATAAAGCAGTTTGGAAATTCTGAAGTTCAGATTCCGTCCAGGTGTAATGTCGTCGATGTCTGATGACTTGGTTGCGGGACGGTTACGTTCAGGCCCAAGCTCGACCACCATGTCAACGGTAGGTGATCGGTAACCACCGGCTTCGCGCACCCCCCAACGGGCCTGTTCTTCTCGGGCCAGTGCCATGGCCACTTCGGGATTGTTGGTCAGCGCCAGTTCAAGCACTTGTTCGAGGAGGAGAGGTGCTGGTTGGTCGGTGTTCGCTGGCTTGTCTGCACTATCAATCTGGTCTGCCTTGATGATCTCCGACATCACCTCATCGTATCGGCCGGGCTGGTTTGCTGTGGCATCTGCGGTCATTGGTGACGCGGCGCCGGATGCATCTTCGGCGACGGCTTCGGCGCCGTCCGCTGCGGCCGCAAGATCATCGGCGATAGCGACGGGTCCGAGGACCAACGAGTCATTCACTTCGGCTTCAATGGCGGCAAACTCCGCATCCTCTGCGATTTGTGCAGCCGATTCCGTCTCAACGGACCCGATTGGTCTCAAATCGTCTGCAAGCGTGGTATCGACCTCGACAAAGGGCGTGTTGCTGAGCATCGGCGTGATGACCAGCTGAGGGTCAATGGTCGGAACGTTGTCGATCACGGCATCAGAGGTATTGTCAGGAACCACGACGACATCACTTGCGGGGGTATCCTTGATTACCGCAACAAGTTCTTCAGCAGGAACAAATTTATCCTCAAGAACAACCTCATCGGCTGAATCCAGGTCAGCTGAACTTCCGTCCGCAAGTGTCGTTGCCGCAGGGGCTTCTTCTGCGAGTTCATCGGTTGGTATCCCGACCAGACTCAACTGTTCTATTGCTGACTCGTTGATTGCCTGGCCTGATGCTTCGAATTCTGGAAGCACCCCTGCGGCTGGTGCAGCTGGCGAGTCATCAAGACCGGCCTCGACCAGCGCGTCGGTCTGGATGTCGGATTCTGAAGGTTGATCAATCTCTTCATTGCCAGCGTCATTGCCAGCGTCGATTTTCTTGCCCGGCCACACGGTCCAATTAAGGTTGTCTGCACTGGCCGATACTGGACCGAGTACGATAAGTAGCGTGCAGAGTGACAAGGAGATAAACAATTTCATTGTGGCGTGCTCAACGCTTTTTCAACTGGATCATCGTCCAGTTCGCGTCGCCTTCTAGCTCTTCAGGCGGTTTCACTTCCAGGAGAATGGACTCACGTGCTACCGACGTTAGAAGCAGGCTGTTGCGGGCATTGAGGATGCGGGCGATGGCAACTTTGCGGGCAACGGAATCGATGTTGCTCTTGGTCTTTGGAGAGGTCATGACAGCCATCAAGGATGAGCCATGGGCGGTTATGCCCTTCTCCATGAAAGTTTTTATTTCGGTACTGACCTGCTCGGTGATGGTGATGCTGTTAGCGCCGAAAAACACTACAAACGTCTTGCCGTCCGGCGACACGGAGAATTTCTGATCGCCATTCGTTTCCTTGAAGTTGGCGTCGATTTCCGTGGCTTTCTGGTTGAGGCCGGCAACCTGTTCCCGTAGTTCCTGGTTCTCTTCTTCGAGTACTACAACCAGTTGTTTGACCTCGAGGATCTCCTGCGCGCTGACTGGGGCTTCCTTGCTGGTAAAGTTCAGCACGTGAAAAAACAGGGCTACGGCGGTGACTAGAACGAAGAACATGAACATGAGGATGGTCGCCGACAGAACGTCGACGAATCCGGACATGGCCATCCCTTCAAGGTCTTCACCGCTGTCACTCATTCTGGGTGGTGCCCGGTGGTTGGCCGTTCCGCACTAACCCCGCTCTGCTCAACGTTTCTGAAGGTCGGCGGTAAGCCGTCGGAGTCCACGGCCGCTTGTCTTGCGCGAAAGGCCTGCATGAGGTCCTGCCCGTCCAGCAGTGACTGCAGTTCCTCCACCAGCGACGACAATTGAGTGTGCGATTCTTCAATCGAACGGTCGGTTCCTCGTGTTACCGTTTGATCGCCTGTCACATCCAATGGGTTATGAGAGTCACTCTGAACCAGGTCAACCTTGCTGGTGCTGTCACGCTTGATACCGAGTTTTCGGGCAAGCTCGAAGGAGCGATCGTTGACCTCTTTCCGGACGATGCTCAACCCTCGGCCAAATGATCGTCGAAGCTCTTTCAGCTCATCTTGATTGGCCTTGCCTTGGGCCAATACCGCTCGATTGGTGCGGGAAGTTTGCGAAGCGGCTTGCATCTGCTCATTGATCACCGAAATCAGTTGTTCAATTCGACGATTGGTATCGAGTGCGGCTTGCGCGAACCCTGCCAGCCACGCCTTGAGTTCGTCAGAGCCTGCAACTTTCGGATTTTCCTGAGCTTTGCGCGCCTGCTGAGTCGGTGATGGGATACGGTCGTCAATCCAGCGCGCGACCCGCTCGATGAAACGATCGTGTACGCCACCGGCGAGAAAGTTGGTGAAGCTGAGCAGCAATGAACCTGCCAGACCAAACAAGGACGAGCTGAATGCGAGACCCATGCCGGAAAGAGGTGCAGAAATTTTACCCATGAAACCGCTCATGGCCTCTGGATCATCGGCACCGATATTCGACATGCTGGTCATGGCGACACCGACCGCATCAATAGTCACCAACAAACCAAGGAACGTACCGAGCAAGCCCAGCATGACAAGGATGCCAGCGAGAAATCCGGCGTTGGCTCGCATGAGACTGACGCGGAATCCCAGTTTGGATTTGATCATCCGGGCATCGTTGTCGGTGACGTTCAGGTGACCCACTAACGGCAGGTTTTCAAGCAGATCGGCCATCTGCTTGATGTCCAGCAGCCGTCCTTCTTTTTTCAGGGCGCGGCGAAAGCCCTGCATCTCGGCTTCCGAAAGCGGCTCTGATCTGGTGCGCACGTCATCAATCGCTTTCAGAAAGCGAGCCGTGACCAAACAAACAAAGTTCGACCACACCGAACGCATCACACCGATCAGACCGATCGCAATGATGGAGCCGTTGAGCACTGCGCCAGAACCGAATGACCTGGCCAGCATGTCCCAATTTGAGTAGGTCGCGAAGCCCGCCATGATCAGCGTGATGATGATGCCGGGCGTGAGATAGGTCAGCAGACTGACCGGCACAGTCCGGTCAAGTGGGTCCAGCGGCTTGCGACGCCATAGAACAGGAAGCTTGAAGCGCATTGCCAATCCTTGTCGCGCGTTTGTTCCGTTAAGACGTCAATCAATTGACGCCGTTGAATTCCTTGTCAACTGACACGAGAACGTACAGGCGAGTCCTCCTGTGCTGTTCAAACTAGCAAAAGATCAATGATTTGCCAGCACCGTTGTCGCGTTTATATCAACTGGGCAAAGAATGGCGGCTGAGCGGCGAATCTGCCGTGACCCATCTCACGTTTTGTGGGCTTCAATCGTCTAACAGAAAACCTATGCACTATGGTTACCTGGCGGCACTGGATGTGTCGTCGTTGTCTATGGGTGATTGCAAGAAGAAGCAGGTATGGCAAGCAACTCCAAAGTAGTGGTTTCCTTCGATGGTCTCGCCAAAGGCGAGAGCAGGAATATAACGATTCAACCGGGGTCTGACCTCGTCTTCAGTGGTGTCGACTTCAAGGATGTGAAGATCGATATCGTTGATTCCGACGTCATCGTCACGAATGCAGAAGGTGCCAGGATCATTTTTCCCGGCATGGCGTTGTTGATGTTCGAGGATGAACTCGCGCCACGCATCTTATTTGATGATGAGCTCATCCAGCCCAATGTGTTTCTTTCCAAGGTTGGCGAGATCGGCAACCTCTCGGTTCAGGACTACATCGCCATCAGCAGCATCCTGCGAGAATCACTGCAGCAGGAAACAGAAGAGAAGAAGGAGGAATCCCAGGCTGAAGCGGTGGCAGTCATGCAGGCGATCCAGCAAGCGGTTGCCCTGCAGCAGGCGGCGCAACAGCAAACGGCGCCGGAAGAAAAAAAAACCGAAGCTAGGAAAAGCTCGGTGGATGAGGAAGGCGTATTTGTCGATCCACGCCCGCCTATCGTCGAGAAGTCTTCCAGCAGCGGTATCTCTTTCAACATTGACGAAGCACCAGAATCACCCGAGCAGAAACCGCTGTTTGAGGTTCGTCTGTTGCAGCCCGGCAAGATCGTTGACACGCAAGACGGCATCGCCTTTGTTCGTGGTGGTGGTGGATCGGAAGCGTCCGTATTCGATGGCAGCAACGAATCTCAGTTTTCAACGGAAACGCTGAACTTTGCCACTTCGACCGATGATCTGATTGTCGAAGCTGACAACAGCGATCTGTTCAGCGAAACCCGGATGACCCGTGTCATCGAATTGCAGCCGATCCTGCCCGTTGGCTTCAAACCCTCGCGCCTGCTGATTGAAGGTTTCCCCGACGGTTTTATTGTCGAAGGCGCAACACGGACGGCAAATGGTTGGGAACTGCTGAATCCTGAGATTGATGATCGTGGCAACGTGCGGGTCAATCTGACGTATCCCGTGCCATCTGACGCAAATTTCACGCTGCATATCAAACTTGAAGCCAATTTCGATCCGCTTGCAGTTGACCAGGATGGCGTACCCATTCCAATTCCGCTGCAGACCTTCATGGAAACGGAAGGTGACCAGAAGGTGCTCGTACGCAATGTCTTCGAGCCACAGGATCTGAATTTCATTGACCAGGATGGAGATCTGGTCTGGGTACTCGCCAACAACCCGAACAGCAACCGGATCCTCACCGGCAGTGGCAACGACTCGATTACCGGTGGTGTGGCCAGTGATGCGCTTGATGGCGGTGATGGTAATGACTGGATCTTCGGCGCACGCGGTGATGACACGCTGGTCGGCGGACGTGGCAACGATATGTTGCTCGGTGGGCTGGGCAGCGACCTGCTTGAGGGTGGCGGTGGTTCAGATACGGCGGACTACTCCGCAATGTCAGTCAAGATCGTCGCTGATCTGCTGGACGTGTCCAGCGGTGCTGCGTATGTGACGCTGGATCCGGATGGTGATGCGTTCGAGGAAGATCGGCTGCGCCAGGTCGAGAACATTCTCGCTGGTTCCAACGACGATACGCTGATCGGCGACGACGCCAACAATCTATTGAGTGGTGGTGCCGGCAGCGATCTGCTGGTTGGCCACGGCGGCTTTGATACGTTGCTCGGTGGTGCAGGCGTCGACACGGTGGACTACACGCTGTCCGCCAAACCTCTGACTGCAGACCTGCGTCTGGCGACCGACAACGTCACCATCGACACCAGTAACATGGACACGGTGCTGGAAGTCGAAAATTTCATTGCCACCGAATTCGACGACCGGGTCATTGGCTCGGACAATGCGGACACGATTGACGGAGGATCCGGAGATGACCGGCTCTCGGGCGGTAGAGGCAACGATCATCTGGATGGTGGTGCAGGCACGGATGACACTGTCGATTTTTCCGATGCGGTGGTTGGCGTCACACTGAATCTCGGCGAGAACCCGGATCAGAACGGCTTCACAACTGCTGTCATGGGAACAGAGGTTGATCGGATCAAGGGTTTCGAGCATGTCACTGGCTCGACGCTCGATGATCAGATCACCGGTAGTTCGCGTGCTGAAACACTGCAAGGGGCGGCTGGTGACGACATCCTCAATGGTGCCTCTGGCGACGATGTCCTGGATGGAGGCACGGGGGCAGATGCCATCAACGGTAATGAAGGCGCCGACTTGGTTCTGGTCAGCCTCGGTGTGGATCGCATCGATGGGGGTGCTGGCCGCGATACGCTTGATTTCACCGACTTTGTGCAGGCGACGTCCATTGTTGCCAACCTGGCGGGTGCTGCGGACGGAACAATCACGATCAACGGGGCAGACGATCAACTGGTCCGCAATCTCGAAAGAATCATTGCCACCGCCGGTAACGACACGCTCTACGGTGACGGCAACGACAACGTTTTTGAGGGCCGCGATGGGGATGATGCACTGGCCGGCGGCGGTGGCAACGACACCCTGATCGGTGGCGCCGGTCGCGACAGTGCTGACTATTCGCGTGTGGGCTCGGGAATCAATCTGGATCTTTCTCTCGGTGTCGTCAATGACGATGGCGAAGGTGGCCGGGACGTGATCCTAGAGATCGAAGATCTGACCGGGTCAGCGTTTAACGACGTTCTGGTCGGCGACCGCGGCAACAACGTCCTCACCGGTGGAGAGGGTAACGATGTGCTGCAGGGGCGTGCCGGTGATGACACGCTGGTTGGTGGCAATGGCTCCGATACGGCGAGCTACTCACAGTCGCCGATTACCGGTGTCAACGTCGATCTTTCGGCGACTGGCGTAATTGACGATGGTGAAGGTGGTCAAGATACGTTCATCAGCATTGAAAACCTCGAGGGTTCCGGCTTCGCAGATGACCTGACGGGAGATGCGCAGGACAATACCCTCAGTGGTCTGGGTGGCAATGACACACTCGATGGCGGGCTCGGTCGAGACCTGCTGCGTGGTGGTACCGGCGATGACCGTATGGTTACCGGTTTTGGTGCAGATACCTTTGATGGTGGTGAAGGCAGTGACTGGGCAGACTATTCAAGCCTGGGTGCCGGTACACCGATCAATGTTGTACTGAATGCATCCTTCGATGCCGTGGTGACGATCACCGGTCAGGACAATGATGTCCTGCGTGCGATCGAGAACATCTCCGCGACTGCAGGCAATGATGTCCTGCGCGGAGATACCGGTCAGAACACATTACAAGGCAATGCTGGTGATGATGTCATCTCTGGCGGCTCGGGCGCCGATCAGCTGGATGGGGGCGCTGGCTTCGACCAGTTGCGCTTCGATGATCTCGCAGGCTTTGGCGTGGTACTTGACCTTGCCAATCGCACGGCGCTCTATCGTGGCGACAGCAGCATTGACTCGTTCAACAACTTCGAGATCTATCTCGGCTCGACTCAGGCTGATGAGATCCTCAGTTCGTCCGTCGCCGATACGGTGGATGGGAATTCCGGTAACGACACCTTCTTTGGTGGCGCTGGTGGTGACGAATTCGATGGCAACACGGGTTCCGACACCATCGACTATTCGCTGTATGCCGGCATCAACTTCGTTACCGTCACGCTGCATGACACCAATGCTGTAATAGTGGATGTTGACGGTGGTGACGATGCTCAGATCATCAGAATCGAAAACGTCGTCGGTTCTGCGGGTAACGATGTCATCACCGGTGGCGCGATCGGCAACATCCTGCGCGGTAATCTGGGCAACGACCGCATCGATGGTGGTGACGGTGATGACTCGTTGTTTGGTGATGCTGGAAACGACACCTTCATCAGTAACCTTGGTAACGACTCCATCGATGGTGGCAGTGGCAGCGACACGCTGGACTACACCCTTGCTGCAAACAGTATTGCGGTCGACCTCGCATCTGGCGAAGCGCTGAACGATGGTGATGGTGGTACCGACACCATCGTCAGTGTCGAGAACATTGTTGGCACCGGCCAGAACGACAACATTACGGGAAGTGCTGCGAGCAACCGACTGGAAGGCCGTGCCGGCAACGACATCATTCGTGGTGGTACCGGGAGCGACGTACTGGATGGTGGCGCAGGTACTGCCGACCAGGTTCGCTTCGATGACCTGCTTGACGCAGGGGTGGTACTGGATCTGAACCTGTCGACCGCAGCCTACGCCGCGGATGGCAGTACCGACACACTGATTGGTTTCGAACTTTTTTATACCACTAACCAGAACGACCG
>JAYSTS010000029.1:0-3486 GCA_043719475.1 Gammaproteobacteria bacterium
CGGCATTTTCGAGGAAAAAAGGTCGTTTCTCCGGAAAGAACAGGCTGAACCGATCCAGGTTGACCTGCAGTTCATCGGCTTCGACCTGCGCGAAATCCGTGTTGTAGGTGGCATCGAGCGTCAGACTGGAGGTCACCGAATATTTGGCGTCCATACCAAACTCTTCGTCGAAGTGAGTGCCTGACGGTTGTTTTCCACCGCGACTCAATTGGCCCAGTGCATAGGGCGCGATTTTCAGATTGCGTTGGTCGGGCAGTTGCAAGCCCGTCAGTGTGCCCGCTTCCGAGACGCGGTTGATCGTGAACTGTCGGGGGATCGGCGACCAGAAGCTGACTTCGTTGGTACGCCTGACATTGCGTTGAAAATTGAGGCCCCACACCGGTGTTTCCGCATTACGGTAGCGCAGCGACTTGAAGGGAATGCGCATTTCCGCGCTCCAGCCATGTTCACCGATTGCAGAGCGAACATTCCAGGAGGTATTCCACTCCAGATTGAAACCACCACCACCCGATCCAAAAGACTGGGCGCCTTCCTTGGTGACCTGCGCGTCGTACTCCACCGAAGAGGGTGTCGTTCCGAAGATGAATCCGTTCTGCCTGTCGTTGAAGGCATCGATCAGGACCTGAAAGCTGTCGACGTCGTCTAGAATTGAGTCCCGTCTCGAATCGCCGACGACAATCCCTGCCGGGTCATCGTCATGGCAGACCACACCGATATACAGGGCTTCATCATCGAAGCCGACATAAACTTCGGTTTTCTGCGTGGATGCCTGACCTTCGTAGGGGCGTACCTGAGTGAAATTCTGCGCAGGATGAAGTCCCTGCCAAGCATCATCGCCCAGGACGTTGCCGTCGAGCATGGGCGGTGTGCTCAAACGTGCAGCTTCGAGTACGGGCCGCTCATCCGCGATCGTATCGAGAGCGAATATCGCTAGCAGTATCCCCGCGACGATGCGGCAGACCGAATTCAACATGTTCAGAAGAGATCGTTGGCGAGCTTGTCAACGGTGCCCAGAGCGGTCTGTGCACTGTTGTTGCGAAGCATTGGAATGATACGGGTCACCCCCAGGGCTGCGTAGTCCTCGAGCATGGCCTTTGTAGGCAGTACTGGCGGCGTTATGGATAGGGACAGTTCGCCAAGCGCGGCTGATCTTGGCATCGTCGCTAACAATGCCTTGAGGGCGTCGAGCACTTTTGCGGTGGTGGCAACGTCCAGGGCAAATCCGTACCAACCCTGACCTCGTTGTACGGCGCGCCGCAGTGCGCCGGGACTGGTGCCGCCAACGATGACTGGTGGTCCGCCTGCCTGTACCGGTCTCGGTTGGGCGTTGATCCCACTGAATTTGACATAACGGCCGCTGAAGGCCGGCTTCTCGGCGTTCCACAGTTCCCGCATGGCGTCTATGTATTCATCCGTGCGCGCGCCGCGACTGGCGAAGTCGATTCCCAATGCAGCGAACTCCTGGTGCAGATATCCAGCGCCGATGCCAAATAACAGACGACCACCACAGAGCACGTCTAGGCTGCCGATTTCCTTGGCGAGAACCACGGGATTGCGCTGTGCGACCAGCGTAATGCCGGTAGCCAGCTTGATTCGGCTGGTCTGGCCGGCGAGGTAGGCGAGCAGCGCGGGAGGATGCAGCATCGGCGTTTCCGGCGCGGCAGGCGAGGGTGCCTCGCGCGGGTCAGGCAGTACCACGTGTTCGCCAGTCCACAATGACTCGAAGCCGGCAGCCTCGGCACGTCGAGCCACCGCTGCAGCCGTCGCTGGATTGGCGCACGCGCCGGTGTTGATACCAAAAAGTCCGATCTGCATGGGGAAGTTCTCCACACCTGTCAGGAAAAAAAGGGACACGACTGAACTCGACGACCGATAACCGAGGTGTTGGTCTGTCTTCAGTTTCGTGGAAGACCGCTATTGTGCCAGAGAAAGTATGGTGCCAGAGAAAGTACGAATCCGGTCTCTTGGCACAGGCAGGACTGCCTTGAAGTTACGACGGCGTGCGTAAATTGGTTTGTGTTTGGGCACAATGGCGCGCCATCGTTAACCAGTCGCGCCAAGACATGGAACAGAACAAAAAGTCGGAAAGCACATCCCATTTCGGTCGTTATCTGTTTGTCGGCTTTCTAACCGTAGCGCCTCTGTGGGTCACCTGGCTCGTGTTCGATTTCCTGCTGGACCTTCTGGCCGGCGTCGGTGCTCCCGTGCTCCAGGCGCTTGCTAGCATGCTGCAGGAGACAGCGCCCAAATCGACGCTCTGGATGCAGGACGGCACGCTGCATCAACTGGTGGCTGTGCTGGTGACGCTGGGCGTGCTGTATGGAATCGGCATTTTTACGTCGTTGTTACTCGGTAAGCGGATCGTCTCCTGGCTTGAGTTATTGGTCAGTCGATTACCACTGGTGCAAACCATCTATGGCGGGACCAAGCGGTTCTTGCAAAGCATCAGTGCACCACCCGCGACGGGACAACGGGTTGTGCTGATCAGCTTTCCGACGCCGCGCATGAAGGCGGTTGGGTTTCTGACGACGGTCATGAAAGACAAGCAGACCAACCGTGACCTGGCCGTGGTGTACGTTCCTACTGCGCCAAACCCAACGTCCGGTTACATTGAGATCGTGCCAATCGAAGACGTCGTGCAAACAGACTGGACCATGGAGCAGGCCATGACCTTTGTCATGACGGCAGGTGCAACCGCGCCATCCTCGGTGAGTTATTCGAATGGACCGTTACCGCCAGACCCGCAAGCCCCGCCAACCGATTGAGTGGCACATCCCTAAATCCGTAGCTCCCGTAACTCCGGGTCATCGTGTGAGTGAGCCCACAGCACTTCGAAGTCCTGGAAGAGTCGACGGGTGGCGACCACCGTGTTGAGATGCAGAGAACCTTGAGGCTCACGCCAGTTGGGCAACAGCCAGTAGCCAGCCTGATCCCAGGCGACATGACATGAATCGGGCGCCTCGTAATCCTTGTCGATGATCCGGATCGAACACTTGCTCGACAGACGACGGGACAGCGCCAATAACCGATGGCTGCGGCCAACGATCAGATCACTCGACTGGATCAGGATCCGCGTTCGTGTGTTTGCTGCGCGACGGGTGAAGGCGGAAATGAGCTTTGTCGTTGCGTCGTGGTCAAAATAGAGCGGATCGAGGAGGTGGCTGAAGATGATCAGCTCTCGCCGTGCCGCAGCCAGCCCTTTGACAAGCGCATCCCGTGCCTGGACCTCGCCGGTGAACAGATCAACCTGGTGCTGCATGGGTGGCGCGGCGTCGACGCTTGGCGCAGGAGATTGGGTTATGGTCGTTCGCCGACCCTGTAATTGAGGCGCTGCGATCGCGAGCAGTCTGCGCATCGAGCGATGCGGGATGCCGGCTTCGAAATATTCATCACCAAACGACACAAATCCGCCGCGCAGATAAAAACCGATTGCATGGGTTTGAGCGTGCAGGAACACCTCATTCAGGTTTCGACTCTCCGCTTTGG
>JAYSTS010000281.1:0-37801 GCA_043719475.1 Gammaproteobacteria bacterium
TCGCGATCAGGAGATCGCTCCCACAAGAGGTTGGTGTCGCCGATCCTGTAGGAGCGGTCTCCGACCGCGATTGTTTGCGACATCAAAAATTGCTCCAACCGAAAAATCACAGCCTTCAATCCTTCGGCAAATGCAGGATCCGCTCGGCGATGATGTTGCGCTGAATATTCGGTGTACCACCACCGATTACCACGTTTGGCCAGGAGAGACTCGATTTTGCCCAGCTGCCGTTGTCGATGGCGTTTTCCGAGCCGCGCAGGTGCAGGCCCGCCTGACCGGTAAGTGCCACGGCGAAATCATCCATTTCGATTTCAAGGCTCGCTCGGTGCAACTTGTTGACTGACGTCTCGCTGGTCAGTGGTTCGCCGCGGATCTGCTTCGTCAGGTAGCGCAAGCCGTTGTACTTCATGGCGGCGATTTTCATTTCGAAGGTCGCCAGTCGTCGCCTGACCGCTGGGTCCTTTCTCGCCGGCTTGCCATTCTTACTGGTGTGTTGCACGAGATCTTTCAGCGTATCGAGTTTGTCGAACATCTGCGTAACCTCGCCGATGCTTGATCGTTCGTTGGCCAGTGCGGACACGGTGACTTTCCAGCCGTCTCCTTCCTGCCCCAGACGGTTGGCGACAGGCACTCGAACGTCCGTAAAGAACACTTCCGCGAAGTGACGATCCCCCGCCATGTTTTCTATGGGTTTTACCGCAAGCCCCTGACTGTTCATCGGCACCAGCAGGCAGGTAATGCCCTTGTGCTTGCTGTCGGTATGAAAATCGGTTCGGACCAGCAGGATGATCCACTGCGACCATGGCGCACCGGAGGTCCAGATTTTCTGACCGTTGACGACATAATCATCACCTTCACGCACGGCCTTGCACTGGATGGAGGCAAGGTCCGAGCCGTAGTTCGGCTCTGAATAACCTGTGCACCAGGTGACCTTGCTGTCGAGAATATCTGGAATGAAACGCTGTTTTTGCGCTTCGGTACCGTACTGGATGATGCCAGGTCCGACCCAGGCAAGACCCATGAACGATGTCCCGAGCGGTGGTGCCTTGGCGAGTGACATTTCTTCGCGCAGCACGGCCTGTTCGACCAGTCCACCGCCACCACCACCGAATTCCTTCGGCCAGGAAAAACCCACCCAACCGCGGGCTCGCACCTTGCGCAGCCACTCGTTGAGAAAGTCAGGGCCACGTTCATGCCGAGGCAGCAGATTGTCCTTGATGAACGCCCGGACCTCCTGACGGAATGCTTCTTCCGTTGGCGAATAGTCAAAGTCCATTACACACCCCCCAACGTCGCGACACGCTGTAAATGAAATTCTGAGTCGCCATACATCGGTCGTACCCACTTGGAACGCTTCAGGTACAACTGAGCGTCGTACTCAGCAGTAAATCCGATGGCGCCGTGCAAGCCGATGCAGTCGATGCCAATCTGGGCAAAGGCATCGGAGGCATATCCTTTCGCCAGTGAAATGGCTCGCGGTAGTTCCTTCTTGCTGTTGCTCACCGTCCAGGCTGCGTAATAGAGCAGCGACTTGAAGGATTCGATATCGACAAACATGTCGGCCAGCCGATGTTTGACGCCCTGGTACTTGCCGATCACATTTTCGAATTGCACACGTTCATTGGCGTACTTGACGGTCATTGCATGCACGGCTTCCGCAGCACCCACTGCCTCTGCCGTGACGGCGGTTGCGCCGAGATCGGTGAGGTAAGTGAGTTGCTTGCGACTCATCCGGAACATCATGTGGTCATCAATGACGACATCATCAAAGGTGACGTTACCTACCGGCTTGGTGAGGTCCATCTGCGGCTGTGCATCGATGGTGACCTGATCCTTGCTGACGGCGGCCAAATGCAATTGCTCGTCCACGCGCACGGCAATCATGAGATAGTCCGCTGACAAGGCGTCTGCAACAAATGGCTTGGTGCCGTTGATCCGTACACCTTGCTTGACCGGCTTACCCTTCAGTGTGATGGCATCGGGATGTAGCCAGTGTGGATCGTCGTACAACGCAAGCGTGCAGATCGCACCACCGGCGGCCATCACCGGCAGCCACGTCTCGCACTGCTTCTTCTTGCACACCGTCAGTATGGCTTCTACGGTGAGCGCCTGGGAGACGATCGGCAATGGACACAGGCCACGCCCTGCTTCTTCGAGCAGAACCGTGAGATCCACCCAGGAAAGACCAAGGCCGCCAAACTTTTCCGGTGTGGTCAGTCCGAGCCAGCCAAGATCGGCCATTTTTTTCCACAGGTCGCGGTCTACCACACCGTTTTTCGCAATCGCGCGGACCTTTGTCAGTGACAGATCCTCCTGCATGAAACGCCTGACCTGATCACGCAGCATCTGCTGCTCTTCAGTGAATCCAAAGTTCATGAAATCACGCCTCGCTTGAGCCAGTCATCATAGTGCTCAGCGAGATTGATCTCGCCGAGTATCTCCCGAGTGTGTTGCCCAACCGTCGGCGCATCGCCCGTCATCGACAACGGGGTGCCGCGAAACAGCGGTGCGGGACGGGCTTCGATCAATGGTCCGGCAGCTGCGTGTGTGCGTGCACGCAAATTGCCGTTGTGCTGGATCTGTGGATCGTCAGCCAGTTCGGCGAGCGTGCGAAAACGCGTGAACGGAACATCTTCACGCTGCATCGCTTCAGCCGCGTCGGCAACCGTCATCGTGAGCGCCGCTGGCGCGGCTCGCTCTGCCAGCAGTTCCTGCAGTGCGAGTCGATTCTTCGTACGCTCGACCAGACTTGCAAACCTCGGATCTTCGGCCACTTCTGCCATGTCGAAGGCGCGGCACATGCCGGCGAATTCATCCTGGCTCAGGGTCATGGTGACACCCCAGCCATCGGCATGTCTGTGCACCGTGCCTGATGCACCGACCGGTGGCCGCTGATCGACACCGTCACCTTGCAGAATGATATCGGCCGCGGTGTCAGCCCAGATGAACGCAAGAGCCGTGTCGAGCATCGACAGTTCAATGTGCTGGCCTTGCCCTGACTTCGAGCGTGCGAGCAGTGCGGCGGTAATGGCCTGACAACCGGTCCAGGCGGTGAGTTTGTCGAGCAGCAACATGTTGACCTGCTCAGGTTTTTCCGGGTGCTCTCGGTGAATGCGTCCCTGAATGGCGCCAATGCCGGAGTAGGCCTGAATGATCGGGTCATAGGCGCGATCACCCGCTCGTGGTCCCGTTTGCCCAAAGCCGCTGATGCTCAGATAAACCAGGCCTTTATTTGTTGCCGAGAGAGCGTCATAGCCAATGCCCAGACGATTGACAACACCAGGGCGAAAATTCTGGATGACCACATCGGCGTTGGTGGTGAGCGCATGGACGATCTGTCGACCTTCCGCTGTACCGATGTCCGCCGCGATGCTGCGCTTGCCACGATTGATGACATGAAAAAATCCGGAGTAACCGTTGCGCTGGCTGCCGACGTGTCGCTGAATGTCACCGGCACCGACGCGTTCGATCTTGATGACATCGGCACCCTGGTCGGCCAGCAGAGCCCCGGTCAGGGGACCTGACACCACTGCGGAAAGATCGACGACGCGAAACCCGGACAGTGGTCCCGTCATGTGTGACTCCTTGTTATTTTCTGATTGGCGGCCGATGGCGAATTGCATTCAGCCTCCCGGTCGGGTCAAGTTCATTGAACCGGCTCGAGAACATCGATCGTGCCCCATTCCCCGTCATTTTCATGACGGTAGCAGTCTGGCCCGGAATATTCATGAATATTCGGGCACCAAGTGCAGGGCTCAGGAAGGCAAGCTGGTGAAGTCGGTGCTGAATAGGCCGGGATTGCGAGGTAGAGCACAAAGCGATTCCGTGTGATGCGGGTGTGGGGCTATAGTTGTGGCAGGCGCTTCAGGCGCTGCACAACTTGATTACTGAAACCCGCGACATGACCACGACATGACTATAGAGGCCGAACTCGAATCAGCGTTGCCCGATGATCTCGAGCTGACGCTCGACAATGTCACTGTGCTACTGGCGCGCGAAATTGAACGCCTGAAAGAAGCACTGACCACCTGGCGGCAGCTGGATCATCCGCGCAAGGACGAGATCATTCGCTGGCACATTCGTACGCTCGATGAACGACAAGACAAGCTGGATGATCTGAAGACGATGTTGCTGGCGCGGCGAGAGGCTGATCGCGAACTTCACTGATTTGTCGGCATAGTGCCCCACGCGAAAATCCAATCGATCAGGGTTTAGCCAGCCAGCGAAGAACGCACGTCACCACTTCAGCGCCAAAATCTCTCCCGTAAACCTCGTTCAGGGTTCCAAGCCCGCCTGGATTGGCGACATTCACTTCCACCAGGTAGCTGTCGCTGGTGTCGATCGCTGCGAATCCTACCCCCCGGGTCAGCAATCGACGTTTCACTTCTTCAACCACAGCGACTTCCCGATTCTCGGGGGCGCCCTGTAACGCATGGCCGCCGGTCGCGAGATTGGCACGCAGTCCATCTTGCGGTACACGTCGATAACTGCCAATGATCTGATCCCCGATCAGCAGCGACCGATGTTCGCCGGCCGAGATGGCAGGTACGTATTGCTGCAACACAAACCATTCGCCGGTATTGGCCAGCATGATCTTGCGCAGCAGATCGCCATCGTTGGGAAGCAGTCGGTGGATCTCTCTGCCGAAACTGCCTGCGGCGGGTTTGAGTATCCACTCGCAGACGGACTGGGCAAGTACATCGGCGAGATCGTCAATGCGGTTAGAAGCGTGTGTCGGTGGCAACAAGTCCGCCCACATGAGCTTGCCATGCAGAAGGAGATAGGCTGCCGGCGAGTTGATCAGTCGCGCCCCGCTATGGGCGAGCAGCTGCATGCGGTCGATGAAATCACCGTGGTCACCCAGACCCAGCGGCCAGACCAGATCCACATCGTTCAGGCATGTCTTACCCGCGTATACCTTGCCGTGGTGCCAGCGCAGTGCGTGGGTTTCGATGCCGACCTGCCAGCCTGCCTGTGCAAAGGCGCGAGGCAGAGTATTGACGTTGTCGCGGGGTGTAACCGTGGGTCGGTCAGACAGAAACAGGACTTTATGCATCAGCTCGAAGCTGGTCTCGCCGAGAGAAATTGCCGGAGTAGAATGCACTACCCCGGTTCTTATCCGGATCTTGCGAGCACAACACTTTGCAGTTGAAAGACCACACCCTACCGGTTGAGCAGATTCCCGACCACTGTCCGATGCCGCTGTCGCCGACTGAGCGTGATGCGCTCAAGGACGAGATCGCCACGCGCCTGCGGGAACGCGATGCGGTACTCATCGCTCACTATTATGTGGATGGCGACATTCAGGACCTGGCCGAAGCGACCGGTGGTTTTGTTTCCGATTCCCTGGAAATGGCGCGCTTTGGCAAGCGGCATGCTGCCAGTACGCTGATCGTTTCCGGTGTTCGCTTCATGGGCGAAACCGCCAAGATCCTGTCTCCTGAAAAGCGGGTTTTCATGCCGACGCTCAAGGCGGAGTGCTCGCTGGATCTGGGTTGTCCACCGGATGAGTTCGAGGCATTTTGCAAGGCCAATCCGGACCGCACGGTGGTGGTTTATGCCAACACCTCGGCGCGGGTGAAGGCGCTGTCGGACTGGGTGGTCACCTCGAGTGTGGCGCTGCCAATTGTTGAGTCGCTGCATGCCAAGGGTGAAAAAATTCTTTGGGCACCGGATCGACACCTGGGCCGATACATCCAGCTCAAAACTGGCGCTGACATGCTCCTGTGGCAGGGTGCCTGTGTGGTGCATGATGAATTCAAGACCAAGGGGCTCAAGGCCCTGATGAAGGTTTATCCGGATGCTGGCGTGCTGGTTCATCCCGAGTCTCCGATTGAGGTGATAGCGCTGGCCGACGCAGTGGGTTCGACCAGTGGCATTCTCAAGGCGGCGTCCGAGTTACCGCACCAGACCTTCATCGTTGCGACTGACAAAGGCATGTTCCACAAGCTCAGGCAGAAAAATCCCGGCAAGCGTTTCATCGAGGCACCAACGGCTGGTGATGGGGCCACTTGCAAGAGCTGCGCGCACTGTCCGTGGATGGCGATGAATCATCTGCAGGTGCTGGCGGATGTCCTGCGTTCAGAAACGCTGATGCTGGCCAACGAAATCAATGTCGATCCCGAGATCGGCAGACAGGCCATGGTACCGCTGACCCGGATGCTTGAATTCAAGGTCTGAACCCGCAGCAACGACGGCAGTGGCGGCAACAAAAAAGCACGTCATTCGTTTGAGTTCGGGGCTGGTACCCTCAGCGCTCTGATATCTTCAACTCTGCTGCGCCTCACGAAGAGATTCGCGCAGATCCATGATGCGCTGATTGATCTGCGCCAGCAGTCGCTGCTCGGTGCGGCTGATCAATCGCTGGGCATACTCAAGGTGCTGGATGGCCCGGCTGTAACCACCGTGCAGCGCGAAATACTCGGCACGAGCGCGATGTACGCCGATGACATCTCCAGAGAGGCCGGCCGTCTCGGCAAGGTCGTACCACACGTCGATATCGCGCGGATTGGCCAGGCTCTGTCGTTCCAGCACAGCTTGGGCTTGCGTGAATTTTTTCTCCGCAGACAACGCACGCGCATAGAGCATGGAGAGCGGCGCGTTATCGGGGTTGAGCACCAGGTGATGGCTGAGCAGGTGAGCTGCTTCAGCGGGTTTTTTGCCCTCGATCAACGCTTCGGCGTGTGCACCGATGTAGAGGATCTTCTGCGGATCGCTGTTCAGCAGTGATTCGGTGATCGCCATGGCAGCACCGTGCTGGTCGGTTTTCCCGAGCGCGAGGGCCAGGCCATATTCAGACGCGACATCGTCCGGGTCATCAGCCAGCGCCTTTTCGAACAGTGCTACGGCAACCTTCGGGCTGGTGGCATAGTGGACCTGGGTACGGGCGCGCATCAGTCCATAGTCAAGTTCATTGAGACGGCTGTTGGGCGCGGGCGCAGTTGGTTTTGGGAGGGACTGCACCTGTTGGCGGGTGTCGGAGACGCGTGAATCCGAAAGCGGGTGGGTGAGCAGAAATTCGGGCGGTCGTTCGCTGTATCGATAAGTCTGGCCCATGCGTTCAAACATGCGTGGCATGCCATTCGGGTCGAGCCCAGCCCGAACGAGGGTATTGATGCCGATGCGATCGGCCTCGGTTTCCCGAGTTCTGCTGTAGCGCAGACTGCGTGCCTGAGCCGCCGCCTGCACACCTGAAATGGCTGCCAGGCCGGCATCACCACCACCCATTGCGGCAATCGCGATCGCGGCGATGAGACTGGCAATGGTAGGGATTGTCTGTGCCCGAGATTCCTCGACCCCGCGAGCAAAGTGCCGCTGTGACAGGTGGGCCAGTTCATGGGCCATGACGGATGAATATTCATGTACGTCGTGCGCGTTCAGGAACAGGCCAGCGTTCACGCCAACCACCCCGCCCGGTGCTGCAAATGCGTTGATCTCCTTGTTGTCGATCACCACCACCCGCAAGATCGAATCGGCAAGATCGGAATAACCGGCCAGCTGACTCAGGTGCACACTGACGTAGTACTTGAGCAGGGTATCGTCGGAGGTTGGCAGTCCGCCATAGATCTGCTTGAGGAAGTCTTCGCCGATCTGGCGTTCGAGCTGTGGCGAAATCGTGCTTGAAGACGCGTCCCCCAGGCTGGGCAATTGCAGTTCTTCACGAGTTTCGAGGCTGACGGCTTTATTATGCGGCTGCTCAGCCGGTAACGCAGTCACTGAAAAGAGACAGCCTGCCAGCAACACGCCACACAGCCGCACAGAGCCGTGGGTGCCGGTGAGTGCGCATAAAAGTCTGGCAGTAAATTTGAGCATGATCGGATGATAGTGAATCACTGAACTGAATGCAGTCTGAATCCGGCTATAATCCCGTTGTTATGGAAGAAACCCTACTCGACACCAAAGGGCTGACCTGCCCCATGCCACTGCTCAAGGCCAAGCAGGCGCTCAATACACTCGCGCCCGCAGCGTTGCTGCGTGTGGTTGCCACTGACCCAGGTTCGGTGCGTGACTTCGCGGTGTTTTCAAGACAGAGCGGCCATGAACTGCTGGAATCGAATGAGCAGGATGGTGTTTTCAATTTTCTGCTGAAAAAAAAGTCTTAAGTCACTGTCGACGGACACGCTCTGGCTGTTCGATTTCAACCGCCAGAAAAACATCAGTTTGGCCAGGCATGAGTGGCCGGGCATCTCACTGGTGGAGCTTGGCACGGTCCCGCTGTTACCATGCGCGCACTTTTGCAACTGGACTTACGGCATGTTGAGGGGAAGCATTGTCGCCCTGGTGACGCCCATGCACGCCTCCGGTGATGTGGACTGGCAAGCACTTGAGGGTCTCATTCACTGGCACCTGGAACAGGGCACCCATGGCATCGTGCCGATGGGGACGACCGGCGAGAGTGCAACACTTGATACGGATGAACATCTCAAAGTCATTCGCAGGACAGTGGAAATCGTGGCCGGCGCCGTGCCGGTCGTTGCTGGCACGGGCAGCAACTCAACCAGCGAAGCCATTCATCAGACACAGCAGGCAGCTCGCGATGGAGCGGATGCATGTCTGCTGGTGACGCCTTATTACAACAAACCCACCCAGGAAGGGTTGTACCAGCACTACAAGGCGATCGCTGCCGCATGTGAGGTACCCATCGTCCTCTATAACGTGCCACCTCGAACGGCCTGTGATATGAAGGCCGAAACAGTCGGCAGACTGGCGCAGATTCCGGGCATCATCGGCATCAAGGAAGCCTGTGGTAATCCGGAACGGATTGCCGAAATCCGCAAGCTGGTCCCGCAAGAATTCATCATGTTATCCGGCGAAGACGCTCAGACCCTGCGCATGCTGGAACTAGGCGCGGTCGGTACCATCTCGGTCACTGCCAACGTGTTACCCAGGAAAATGGCTGAGTTCTGTGATGCGTGGGCAGCCGGTGACCGCAAACAAGCAGCCGACCTGGACCGTGCACTGCAACCAATCCACGAGATACTGTTCGTGGAAACTTCGCCAATGCCGACCAAGTGGGCGCTTTACGAGATGGGCATGATGGATCGCGGTATCCGATTGCCTCTGGTAGAGCTTTCGGACCAGTACAAGCCCGAACTCAGGGCTCGCCTTCGTACGGCCGGTGCGCTCAAGTAATACGAACGATCAAACACTCATGAACCCAGCCAGGCAGGTAATACAGACGATGTTGCGGAAGATCCTACTTGGAACGGTGGTGGTGGCCGGTGGCTGTGGCTGGATGAACGATGACAAGGGGCTTTTTGTCGACCGTCGTGATGACTACGTGAAAGCAAAGCAGTTACCGCCTCTCGACGTTCCGAAGGACATGCATGCGGAGCAGATGGAAGACCCGTTGCCGATCCCTGTCGTTCCTGCACAACCCAATGCGGTGTATTTCGTGGAACGTGCGCCGTTACCCGAGGCGATCTACACCAGCGACAACCGGGGTGAAGTTCGAATTCAGCGACTGTCGCAGCGTCGCTGGCTGGCGATCCCTGAGTCGCCCACGACGGTGTGGCCGAAGGTGAAGCAGTTCCTCGCCGAAAATCGCATGGCGGTGACCTTTGAGGAGCCGACTGAAGGGCGCATTGATACTGACTGGTTCGTGGTGGCACCCGTTGAGGAGCAGAAATACCGTGATGTGGTCCGGTTGGTGCTGCAAGAGAAACGACAGGCCGAAGGGTTGAAGGCCGGCAAGGAGCGTCTGCGCCTGCGCCTCGAAGGGGGCCTGCAGGATCAGAGCAGCGAGATCCACCTTCGACACGAGAATGACAGCCGGGGCGTGCCATCTGAAATGGGTCTGGCCTCTCTGGCCAAGGTGACGTCGACGTTGCCGACGGCGGAAGACGAATTGCTTAAAGAACTCGGTGCTTACATTGCCGCGCGGGTTTCTGAACAGACTGTCTCGCGGGTAGCCTCCAATATATTGGGTGTCAACAAGGCGCAAATGGATCGAGGTGCCGATGGTAGTCCGGTGCTTCGGCTGCGGCTTGACTTCGAACGCGCCTGGGCTGCGGTCAATAAGGCGCTCGAAAATGGCGGCGTCGAAGTGACCAGCGATGACAGCGCCACCGGCACTTACACCATTCGTGTCAGTGATGCGGTGTTTGCAGGTGAAAAGCCAGGTTTTTTCAAGCGCATGGTCTCGTTTGGTGGCGACAAGCCCCGGGACTTGAAGCTTCAGCTGGAAGGCAAGGGTGAAGAGTTCGCTGTCTTGGTTCAGGACCAGAATGGTCGACCCGCAGATAAGGACCTGGCTCAACAGGTGCTGTCACTGATTCGGGAATTCGCGGTTTGATTGGTCTGGCGTCGCTCGGCAGTGGCAGCCGGGGCAACGGCACGCTGATTCGATTCGGTCGCACACTGCTCCTGATCGATTGCGGCTTTACGGTCAAGCAGGCCGAGGCGAGGCTTTCGAGACTGGGTGTCAGACCTGGTGAGATCTCAGCCGTTCTGGTGACGCACGAACATGCAGATCATGCGTCCGGTGTCGCCGCGTTTGCCCACAAGTATGCAATTCCGGTGCACGCCTCCTATGGCACGCTGTCCAGTCGCCAGTATTCGCTGACCGGCCAGCCATTTGATGGAGATGTGCCGTTCCTCATCAATGACGTTACCGTCAACCCGGTGCGGGTGCCCCACGACGCGCGCGAGCCGACCCAGTTCGTTTTGTCCCAGGGTGCGATCAAGATCGGTGTATTGTCAGACCTTGGGTGCGTCACCCCCCATGTGGTCGAACAGTATTCAGGCACCGATCTGCTCATGCTGGAAGCCAATCACGATGTCGGCCAACTGGACGGTGGGCGCTATCCACCAACGCTCAAACGAAGAATCCGCTCCGATCTGGGGCATCTGTCCAATTATCAGTCCGCTGAATTGCTCGACGCACTCGCCCACGCGCAGCTCGATGTGGTGATCGGCCATGTCAGCGAAGAAAACAATGGTCGAACGCAACTGGATCAGGTGTTCGCACCGTTTCAAGAACGGGTCCGGACCATGCAGGTTGCCACCCAGTCCACCGGCATGCCCTGGATCATGTTGAGCGGTGAAGCCCCGTTGAGTTTCGAAGGTCGACCACCAGCCACCGAATTCGCATTCTAAGATTCAGCATTTACTAAAAGCGAAGCACAGCAGATTTTCTTATTATTTCCCCTTTACACAGACACGGCTTAAGTCATGGAACTTGGTAGCAGCAACATTTTTGAAGTCACTCCGCAGAACATCCAGAAGGATGTTGCCGAGCGTTCTCGCACGATGCCGGTACTCCTGCTGTTCTGGGCTGCGCAGGTGCTGCCATCGGTGACTGCAAAGAAATCGCTGGAAAGCATGATGCCCGCTTACAACGGCAAGGCCGCGCTGGCGCTGGTGGATGTGGCGCGAGATCAATCACTTGCTCAGCAGCTGCGGGTGCAGAGCCTGCCGGCGATACGAGTGCTGCAGAATGGTCAGGTGGCGGAACAACTCGATGGACCGCAGAGCGATCGCGTGTATAAACAATTGCTGGATCAGCTGACCATGTCCAGCGGCGACATGTTGCGTGCTTCATTGGCTGATGTACTGGCGGCCCGGGATTTCGCTACCGCACTGGCCATGCTGCAGGACTCGATTCAGCAGGAACCCAACAATCCGGTGTTTCGTGTTGAGCTTGCCGATGTACTGGTCCGCAGTGGACAGCTGGATGAAGCCCGCAAGGCGCTGGCGACAGTGCCCGACGATGCACCTGACCGGAAGCGGCCATTGGTCCGGCTCGAGTTCTGGGAAGAGGTTGCGGGCATGAATACGCTGGACCAGTTACTGGCATCGGTCACCAACAACCCGGCTGATCTCGACGCCAAGTACGCGTTGTGCGTGCGTCAGGCCGTGCTCGAGGATTACGAGGCCGCCCTCGAACTGGCGCTGGACGTATTACGCAAGGATCGAACGTTTCGTGACGATATCGGTCGGTTGACGATGATTCGAATATTCGACCTGCTGGGCAAAGGCGCACCGCTGGCAGCGACTTACCGGCGGCGTATGTTCAATTTTCTGCATTGAGGTCTTCGCATTTTCCCTGCGTTTGCCGCATGAAAAATCTCCAAGGTTCAAGTGCCGCTTTGTTCCCGGCCACGCGCCTGGATGGCGGCGCGTCGGGCCGCCACTTTTTCCGCTCTGACTTCCTTGCGTCCGTGAGCTTTGCTGGCTTCGTCTTCGAGCCGTAGACCTTCAGCGAGCGTCGAGTTCCAGCCAGCGTCGATCAGCCGTTTGATTTCGCCGCGTGTGACAGGTTCTGTGGTGAGGATGTCTCGCGCCAGAGCGATGCATGTTGGCAGCAGCTCGGTTGCCGGTACCACGCGGTTGACGAGACCCCACGCATACGCCGTCTGAGCGTCGAGATAGTTGCCGGTCAGGCTCAGTTCTTTCGCCCGGTTTGCGCCAATCAGGCGAGGCAGCCTCTGTGACAGTCCCCAGCCAGGCACGACGCCAACACGACCGTGCGTATCAGCGAAGCGGGCGTCCGGGGACGCGATCAGGAAGTCACACATGAGCGCAAGTTCGAAACCGCCGGTGATTGCAAAGCCGTTGACGGCACCGATGATGGGTTTGGGCATATCCCGAAGCGCTGCGGCAATATCGATACTGGCACGCGTTGCGTCAGCGGGCTTTTCGCCGCCGAGTTCCTTGAGATCCAGGCCGACGGTGAAGGCGCGCCCGGCACCGGTGAGGATGATGACCTCGGTTTGTTCATCGTGGCGCAGCGCAATGAAGGTTTCGCTGATCGCCGCCCGCAGGCCGCTCGACAGCGCATTGAGCGCGGTAGGGCGATTGAGCGTGACAATGGTGATGCCGTTCAGATGTTCGGTAAGGACCAGCGCTTCAGGGTTTGCCATGGTTGCTCTTGTGTTGCTTCAGGAGGTTTGCGACAGGGTAGCGAGCACGGTCTGAGTGTGCCAGTCTGATGGGGCGAGTGAACTCAAACGGGTGATTTGATTAATGACCTGGCACATGGTGGAGCAGTACGGGCAACCGTCACCTGTGGAATGCATGCGCGAACTGCTGGGCGAAGCAGCGGCGAGTCTCGGCGCGTTGATCGACGACTTTGAGCTTTCCGATGAACAGAAGACAGATCGCGCCATAGGTTGCCTATCCCACGTGATCTCGATGAGCTATCTACTGCGCAGCGGCTGGACGCGGACTGCCTATCAAACCTTCCGTAATCCGTTGCTT
This sequence comes from Gammaproteobacteria bacterium, assembly GCA_043719475.1. Lineage (GTDB taxonomy): Bacteria > Pseudomonadota > Gammaproteobacteria > Pseudomonadales > Azotimanducaceae > SYFY01. Next base: position 13,201 of record JAYSTS010000281.1, read on the forward strand.
GAGTGTTTGAATGATTTTGACCGGGTGCGAGCAGCCCGGGTCATTGAAACAACCCTGGGGGAGAGCGCTCCAGAGGACTGGGATGTGAACCGGGCGTTGCCGCAAACCAGTGCATGGTTGAATGCGGTGTTGCCGGAACTGCTCAGTAGTTTGAAAACGCCCGCCGACGAGGCAATCAACGCTGCATTGTCGACGCTGGTCATGCACTGCCTCGAAACAAAGCAGTGGCTCAAAACGAATGGAACGCACCTGACGGGCGCGCGCCTGGCGAAATTACTGCGTCAGGGGCGACGCCTGATGGTGGTCCTTGAACTTTTTGCATCCGGACTGTCTGAGGAATGGCAAACGCAGCGGCCGAGGTTGGTCGCGTGGGTTGATTGCCTTGAACGATGGTCACAAGTCAGGAGAGTTGCCCGAACGGTGCGGCGAAGCGGTTCCAAAAAGTCCCAGGCGAGGCTACGACGTTCGGAGCGCCGGTTGTCTGCACAGACGCTGGCAGCGGCAGCTGCGCTACAATCGTTGCCAAGAGTGCCCTTGGTGATTGACAGGCTCGGGCTGGTTATGACGTGTTGTGAGTGGATCGAAAACTGAGCGCATAGCGCCGGAAAATTGAAGGAGAAAGTCATGTTTAGGCTCTTTGCCCTGGCCCTGATGTTTTGTTGCAACAGCACTGTCATGTCTGATGTCGAGGCTGCGGAACACGCGTGGGGTCCGGCGATTGGCACGCAGGTCGACATCCGGGCCCAGGATGAAACAGGACGTGAGCGCACGCTGGCAGATATGGCAGGCGAGAAGGGGTTGTTGCTGTTCTTCAATCGCTCTGCTGATTGGTGACCCTTCTGCAAGCGCCAGTTGGTTCAACTGGAAAGTGAGAGAAGCAGATTTGAAGCGCTGGGCGTCAAAGTCGTCGCGATGACCTACGACAGTCTCGAGATCTTGAAGACATTCAAGGCGGTGGAACGGCTGGGTTACCCGCTGCTACGCGATGAAAACGCCAAACATGCGAACGCGCTGGGCGTACGTAACATGGACTATGCGGAAGGACATATGGCCTATGGTGTCCCGCATCCGGGCATTTTGTTCCTGCGTCCGAATGGTGAAGTAGTCATGACCTTCGCGGTGCCAGGATATCGACAGCGTCCACCCCTTGAAGACGTGCTGGCAGCCGTTGCTGCAAGTGTGGGTGAATAGTCTGAAACGAGGCACAAACCGGCGGCTATGGCACAATGTCAGGCCGTTAGGGGCGCCGCTGTTGAATTGCGGCGACCCTGACTGATTCAATCCAAGGCTGATTCAAACAAGAGGTTTGGTGAAGTGTTGTCGGACGAAGTGATTCCTGTCGAAGCGTTTTTGGAACGGATAACTCAGATCCTCCCGCTGCATCCCAAGGGATGCGAAGGCGCGGTCGCAGGCATGCTCTGTTTGATCAGCATCGATCCTGTCTGCTGAAGCATGTTTTGCCCTCCGCTCCAGGCCTGGTACAGGGCAGCGTTGCTGCTGGCCATGGCGATCATGCTTCCTGCGTGTTCCACCATCATCACTGGTGCCTCACAAGGCTTCACCAACAATCTGGCCAACGCCATTCTCGACAGTGATGATCTGGAGTTGGTGCGTGATGGCGCACCTGCCTATCTTCTGTTGATTGATGGTCTCCTGGCCGGTAGCCCGGATGATGCAGGCCTGCTGAGCACTGCTGCTCGATTGAACTCTGCGTACGCGGGTGCTTTTGTGGAGGAAGGCGAGCGGGCTCGCCACATGCACGACAAGGCGCTGAACATGGCACGGCGCGCAGTGTGTGAAGACATCAAGGACGGTTGCGATCTGGAACGCATCGACTTCAAGATTTTTGAAGCCTGGTTGGCAGCGCGCAAGGCGAAGGATGTGCCACTTCTGTATGGACTCGGCTCAACCTGGGCGGGTTGGATGCAGAACCACAGCGATGATTTTAATGCGATTGCACAATTGGCGCGTGTCAAAGTACTGATGCAGCGCATTGCAGAATTGGATGAGACCGTCGATCACGGCGGCGTGCATCTGTACCTCGGAGTGTTCGAAACGTTGTTTCCGCCTGCCATGGGTGGCCGTCCGGAAGTAGGTCGACGGCACTTCGAGCGTGCCATCGAATTGAGTCAGAACCGACATCTGCTGACCAAGGTAATGTTTGCAGAAAATTATGCGCGGCTCGTGTTTGATCGCGAGTTGCACGATCGGTTGCTGGCAGAAGTGATAACCGCAGATCCCAAGGTGCCAGGACTGACCTTGATCAACACAGTCGCCCGGATTCGGGCGCAAAAACTCATGGAATCCGCAGATGAATATTTTTAGGGATTTTTTGAGCAAGTCGCTCCTGCGACTTGTTCAGATCCGATTTACTTTCAACGGTGATCGACGCACGCCCACCCCTGGCAAGTCATTGCAGCGCGGCCTGGCAAGACAACTCACGGGGCTGTGGTTCGTCATAACGACACTCTTGTTCGTTCAGCCTGCGTTCGGCGCGACGACACTGAAGCTTGCCACGGTGTCGCCCGATGGTTCGGTGTGGATGAAACGTCTGCGCGTGGCCGGCAAGGCCATCGGCGAAAAGTCTGCGGGACGGGTGACACTGAAGTTCTATCCCGGTGGCGTCATGGGTGACGACAAAGCGGTGCTGCGTAAAATCCGCGCGAATCAGCTGCACGGCGCCGTGTTTACTTCAGGTGGCCTGGTGCGTGTTGATCCAGACTTCCAGCTGTACAGCCTGCCATTGGCTTTTGCCTCTGCCGAAGAGGCTGCTGCGGTTCGAGTGACGTTCGATGATCGATTGATCGCTGGCTTGCGCGCCAAGGGATATGAAGGGTTTGGTGTCGCCGAGATTGGTTTTGCCTATGTCCTGGCGCAGGAACCCGTACACAGTGCGGCGGACGTTCGTTCGCGCAAGGTGTGGACTCCCGATAACGATCCGGGTGCAACCCGACTGCTCGACAGTTTTGGTATCAACGGCATTCCGCTGTCCATCGCCGATGTGCTGACCGGGCTTCAAACGGGTCTGATCAATACCATCGCTGCACCGCCAGTAGGTGCGATAGCGCTGCAGTGGTATACGCAGGTCAAGTACGCCATGGACATGCCGCTCATGTACATCTACGGCACGCTTGCGATCAGTGGGCGCACCTTTGGCAAACTGTCTGCGGAGGATCAGCAGATCGTACGCGATGAGCTGCGTCAGGCGGTCGCTGACGTGGATGGTCTGGCGCGCAAGGACCACGCAGGCGCGATCGCCGCAATGACCACGCAGGGTGTGTTATGGTCCAAACCATCGCCTGTGCAACTGGCTGAGTGGCGAGCACTGGCGAAGACTGCGAATGACCGATTTGCGGCGGAAGGATTCATCAACGCCGAGCTGTACCGTGATTTCATGGCTGCCTTAGACCGCCAACGCGTCGAATAGAATAATTTCATGCGCCTGTTACGGGGAATTGAATCCGGCCTGCTGGTCATACTGCTTGCAGGGATGATTGTGTTGGCTGCATGGCAGGTGTTGGCGCGTCTCTTTTTCGATAGCGGACTCAATTGGGGTGACGCATTCGTCCGGGTTCTGGTGCTGTGGATTGCCATGCTGGGCGCAATGATCGCTGCGCGCACTGATGACCATATCCGCATCGATCTGCTAGCCAAGTTTCTCTCACCGGGCGCACAACACTTCGCGCGTCGGTTGTCGGCGCTGACCACCGCAATTGTGCTGGCGCTTTTTACCTGGGCAAGCTTCGGTTTCGTGCGTGCGGAATACGAAGATGGCGCAATTGCCTTTGCCTCGGTACCTGCGTGGATGTGTGAAACGATCATGCCGTTCGCTGCCGCCGTGATGTGCCTGCGTTATCTACTGCACGTGTTTATATTGCCTGAGCGCAAACAGGCATGATCTGGCTGGCTGTCGCTGGACTATTACTGATGGCGCTCTCGGGTGCACCATTGTTTGCGGTGTTGCTCGCTGCTGCCATGACCGGGTTTTGGGCGGCGGATATCGATCTCACGGTAGTTGCCATTGAACTGTATCGCCTGGTCGATACGCCCCTGCTGGTGGCACTGCCTCTGTTCACGTTTGCCGGTTATATCCTGTCTGCCGCGCAGACCTCGCAACGGCTGGTTGACCTGGTTCAGTCTCTGTTTGGTGCTTTGCCCGGTGGTCTGGCCATTGTCGGTTTTGTGGCCTGTGCGGTGTTCACGGCGTTGACCGGTGCGTCTGGTGTCACCATCGTTGCGTTGGGCGCCTTGTTGCTGCCAGCCATGCTCAGTCAGGGCTACAGTGAACGATTCAGCCTGGGTCTGGTCACTTCATCCGGCAGTCTGGGCCTCTTGATCGTGCCCTCGGTGCCTTTGATTCTGTATGGCGTGATTGCCCAACAGATGGATGTGGGTGTGCAATTCTCCATCGTCGATCTGTTCAAGGCAGGGGTGCTGCCGGTGCTGCTCATGCTAACCATGTTGATTGGCTGGACTTTGTGGAAACATCGCGCGAGTGGTCCCGAAGGCGGCATATCGCGGCAGCCGTTCACGCGGGCAGAATTTGGTCGGGCGTTGTGGGCTGCCCGCTACGAATTGCCCCTGCCGTTTGTGGTGCTGGGTGGTGTCTTCAGTGGCATTTTTGCAGTTTCCGATGCTGCGGCCGTGACCGCGCTGTACGTGATTGTCGCTGAGGTCGTTCTGTATCGCGATGTCAAATGGCAACAACTGCCAGGATTGGTTGTCGACTCAATGGTGATGGTGGGCGGCATCTTGCTGATTCTGGGTGTGGCGCTGGCCTTCACGAACTACCTCGTAGATGCCCAGATTCCTCAACAGCTCTTCGAGTTCATGCAGGCACATGTGACCAGCCCGCTGATGTTTCTGCTGTTGCTTAACGTGCTGCTGCTGGTACTTGGCGCGATTCTGGACATTTTTGCAGCGACGGTGATCATGGTTCCTCTGTTGTTGCCGGTGGCGGTGGGATATGGCATACACCCGGTTCACCTGGGCATCATTTTTCTGGCCAATATGCAGATCGGCTATTTCACGCCGCCTATCGGGATGAACCTGTTCATCGCCAGCTTCCGCTTCCGCAAGCCAATGCTTGAATTGTACAGTGCGTGCTGGCCGTTCTTTGTGGTGCTTTTGACCGCAGTACTGATCATTACCTATGTCCCCTGGCTCAGCCTGGTGTTTGTCACATGAGGCGAACTTTTTTGGCCGGTCTGATTGGCCTGTTTGCCCTGATGACCATTGGCAGTCATGCCCGAGCCGCGGAAGATCCAGGTCAACAGGTTGATGCGTTGCATGATGTACTCGTGCAGGCCATGAAACATGGCGGAACGATCGCTGAACGTATCGCCATCGTTGATGACCAGGTGTTTGCTCTGTTCGATTTCGAGACTATCGCGCGAGTCAGTGTCGGGCGAGAGTGGACAAAGATGCAGGCAGCGGATCAATCTCGCCTTGTCGATCTATTGCGGCGACTGTCAGTTGCCACCTATGCAGATCGATTCGACAAGTTTGAGGGGCAACGGTTTGAGCGCCAGGGGGTTCAGACCTCCAGGACTGGCAGTGTCGTGAAGACGGTCATCGTCCGCAGTAATGGCGAGCGGGTCTCTCTTCAGTACTACTTCAGAGCAGGCAAGATTTTCAATGTGGTCGCCGATGGTGTCAGCGACCTGGCGTTACGCCGTGCTGACTATGGCAGCATCCTGAAGCGTGAGGGTTTGCCTGCACTGTTCAAACACGTAGAAAAGAATGTCGCCGAACTCGAATAGGGCAGTTGCTCGGGCGCTGACGCTTCTGGTGTTTTGCGCAACGACGCTGCTCGGTGGTTGCGCAACGCTTGAAGGTGAGCCCTTTGCGGTGCAGGACCCTTACGAACCGGTCAATCGCAGGCTGTATGGGGTAATCGACGGTGTTGATCGCCGCGTCATCGCACCCGTCGCTCGGGGTTATCGTGTGGTGATGCCGGACTGGGCTGAGCAAGGCGTAGGGAATTTTTTCAGAAATCTGCGTCGTATCGACAGCGCTGCCAACAGTATCCTGCAGGGGAAAGCCCGTCATGCCGGTGAAGACCTGGCTGGGCTGTTGGTCAATTCGACGGTCGGGATCGGCGGTCTCATCGATGTCGGTGCTCGTATGGGTCTCAAGCATCACGAAGAAGATTTTGGCCAGACCCTGGCGGTGTGGGGTGTAACCCGAACCCGTTACATCTATATGCCATCCGGACCTTCCAGCTTGCGCGATGCGCCAGGCACACTCTTCAAATCCTACCTGCCGACATTGTTGCTGAGTGGTGGTTACAGCCTATGGGTGTCCATCATCGATCTTCTGGCCATTCGTACCGAAGCGTTGCCTTTGTCCGATGCACGTGATCAAGCGGCACTTGATCCCTACGTATTCACGCGTGATGCCTACTACCAACGCCGTGAATACGTGACTTTTAATGGCGATCCACCGATGGATGATTTTCTCGAGGAGTTCGAAGAACTCGACGACACTCTGGAATGACCGAGTACCTGAACAAAACGCTTGGTGCCTGGGTGGCATGGGTATGTCGGTACCCGTGGCGGGTCCTCATCGCCATCACGATATTGACGTCTGGTTCAGCGTGGTACGGTCTCGCCAACTTCCGCATCAATTCCGATCTGAGTGGACTGATTGATCAGCACTCATCGTGGCGTGCCGACTTCGACGAGTTTGAGGCGGCTTTCCCGAATCTGCTGAAAACCGCAGTGGTTGTTGTGCATGGGGATTCATTTGGTGACGTCGAACAGGCGTCGAAGTCTATTGAAGCCGCCATTCGGGCCGAACCTCGCTTTACATCGGTCAGTGCTCCACAGAATCTGCCCTTTCTTCGCGACCACGCGCTGCTGTACCTGTCTGGTGATGATCTCGACGAGATGTCTGATCGTCTGGCGGAGGCCCAACCCGTGCTGACAGCGATTGCCGAAGACCCTTCTTTGCGAGGGGTGCTTGAGGTACTTGCCGATGGAGCTGAAAACGCGGGTGACGAGGCGGCCTTCGAAACCGTGCTCGAGCTTGTCACGAAGAGCGGTCGCCGGACGCTTGCGGAACACGATGCGAAAATTCGCTGGACCGATGAATTGTTCAGCCCTGATCCACCTCAGATCAGGGTAATCAGTCTGAAAGGCAGCACCAACTTTGATGTGTCTCTCCCCAGTGGAGAGATGATTGAACTGCTTAGGCGGACCATAACGAGCGTGCCTTTGCCAGCGGGTGTTGAAACAGGAATTACCGGCGAGATCGCGCTGACACATGAAGAAATCAGCGCGGCAACCGGAGGCATCAATCTTGCGGGTTGGATTTCGACGCTCTTTCTGACGCTGGTGATGATCATTGGCGTGCGGTCGATCAAGATCGTCGTGGTCACACTACTGATGCTGCTCTACGGTGTAACCATCACCACCGCCTGGGCCATGTTTGCGGTTGGCGAATTCAATACGCTCTCCCTGGTGTTCATCGTGATGTTCTTCGGGTTGGGCGTTGACTACTCGCTGCACTTCTCGCTTCGTTATCAGGAGGCGATCAACGAGCACGACGATCGCGTGAGCGCTCTGGTGCACGCAACGAAGGGAGTCGGGGATGCCATCTTCCTGTGCATGATCACCACGGCGATTTCGTTTCTGGCGTTCTGGCCGACCCGTTATGGTGGGCTGGCTGACCTCGGCGTGATTTCGGCTGGCGGTATGGTGGTTGCGTTCCTGCTGACGTTTTCGATGATTCCGGCTCTGTTCGTCGTGTTCGGTGACATCAGGCCGCACCGACTGGGGGCGCGATCCAGCGATGGTCTGGTGAAAAGTCTGATTGCACATCGGGGTCTGGTCCTGACCACGGTTGTGGTGGCAAGCCTGGGTGCGTCCTGGTATGCCAGCCGTGCACACTTCGATTACAGCGTCCTGGCGCTGCGAGACGAGAGCACAGAATCCATGCGCATGCTGCGATTCCTGCAGGATGAAGGCGTGGCGACTGACTATGCGCTCTCCATCGTGCATGAGCCGGGACACCTGAAAGTTGAAGAGCTTGAAGCATTGCCAATGGTTCGAGCCGTGATAACGCCCGAAGATTTTGTGCCGAAGGACCAGGACGACAAGCTCTTTGCAATTGAAGAACTGGGTCTTCTGCTCGAAAGCGCCGTCATACCAATTTCAGTTCTGCCATCACCGACCATTGATGAACTGCGTATCGCGCTCAATGAATTTGCAGGCATTCTGCGCGCCAGCAACCATTCGGATGCAGCTCTGTATACGGATCTGGCCGAGTTATCTGCGTCGCGACTTCGTGTTTGGCAGTCTGACGTTGTCGACGGCCTGGTGTCCGAACTTGAGTGGTTAAGGCGCGCACTGGCAGTGGGTCCGATCACGCTGGATGACTTGCCGGAAGGTCTGCGAGAACGATTCATCAATGCCGATGGCAAACACCTGTCGGTGGTGCTGCCGAAGCGGGACATCACGGACGTTGCGTCGCTGGGCTCGTTCATTGACGCGGTTCAGGGTGTTGAACCGAAAGCAACTGGCCGACCGGTCATTGAAAAAGGCGTGGGCGAGATTGTCATCGATTCGTTCGTGCAGGCGACGCTGATGTCTGCCGTCGCGATTTTTGTGATTCTGCTGCTGGTCTTTCGCAGTGTGGTGAGCGCGTTCTACATCGCGTTGCCGCTGTTGCTGGCGGCACTTTTCACGTTGGCGCTGGGTGAGTTGCTCGACGCGCCCCTCAACATGGCGAATATCCTGGTACTGCCACTAATTTTCGGCCTGGGTGTCGACAACGGCATTCATGTCTTCCATCGGTTCCACGCGGCGGGTGATGTAGACAGCTTCATGCACTCGAGTACACCTCTGGCGACACTGTTGAGCACGCTCACCACGGTGGGCGCTTTTTCGTCCCTGATGCTGTCCCCACATGTCGGTACAGCCTCTATCGGGCTGTATCTGACCATGGCAGTGGGCATGCTTCTGGTCTTTGCCGTGTTTCTCTTGCCGGTGCTGCTGCAGAAGTCAAAATGACCATCTGGTGGGGACGATTCGCGCTGTTCGCGTTAGGTGTGTTGACGCTGGTCCGCGTCTACACGGTGTGGGTACACGGCGCGGTACCGATCTGGGTTTGGCTGTATGGCCTGCAGGCAGACATAACCGCGTTGGTTCTTTTGTCAGCAGTGGCTTCGCTCGGCATGAGGTCGTCGCGAGCCTGGGTCCGGTCTTCCTTTGTCGTACTCGTCGTGGCGGTTGTGCTGCTTGTGGCTGTCGCGGAAGTCTTCTATTGGCATGAGTTCGAGGCCAGGCTCGATCGGCTGGTTTTCCACTACCTCGCCTATCCGGTTGAGGTGCTGGTCTTCATGGATGAGCAGTTTTACATCACCTGGCTGTGGTTGCCGTTTGCGCTGTTGGTGTATCTGGTAGTGCACTTGCTGGGAACCGTACCGCGAATGGACAGCAGCAAGCCCGTGCTGTTGCTGCTGGTGTTGGCTGTGTGTGTGCTTGTCATGGTCCGGCAACCGGTGCTTGACCAATCCAGACTTCTCAACCAGTTGTCCAGCAATGGGTATATCGGAGTGCTGACCGCGTCCACCATTTCGCAGCAGGACTGGCTCGAGTTGTATCCCGGAGTGGTCTACCACGCACGTGCGGACCGATATAGTGCTAACGAGGCTCAGTCGGAAGCGTTGACGTCGCCCATCGCCTCGCTGCTTAAGAAAAACGTCGTGCTCATCATCGAAGAATCGTTCTCTGGTTCAAACTGGACCGATCCTGCTCTGCGCCATCAATGGCTGCCAGAGTTTGAGCGTTTGTCGGAGCGAGGTCTGGCGTTTACCAACATCTATGCCGCCGGGACACGCACGACTCGCGGCATGGAATCGATCTTGCACGGCTTTCCGCCGTTGCCCGGCATTTCTGCGATCGAACGAACCGGGGTCGAGCGACTGGCCTCGTTACCACGTGTGTTGCAGGCGGCTGGATACCAGACGATTTTTGCCTATGGTGGCTGGCCTGACTTTTCCAACTTCACGAGCTACTGGCACCGCATCGGATTTGAGCGCACCACTAGCCGGAATGACTTTCCCGCGGGCACTTTTGAGACCAGCTGGGGTGCCGACGACAAAGCACTGTTCAGACAGGTGATAACGTTGATGGATGAGACAACCGGTGAGAAGCAGCCCGTCTTCCTGGCGACCTTAACTGTCAGCAACCATCGCCCATTCAGCGTCCCGGATGACGAGAATTCACCTGACAAACGAACTTTGAACACTGCGATGCACTTCGCGGATGCCGCGTTGGGCGATTTTTTCCGCGTTGCTCGTACTCGCCCCTGGTATGAAAACACGGTCTTTGTGGTCGTTGCCGACCATGGACCAAGGATTCATGGTGACAGCCTGATTCCGATTGAGAGTTATCGGGTGCCACTTCTGATTCTCAGTGAACCTGCGCTACCGACAGAAAAAATCGAGGACGTTGGTTCAACCATTGGAATACCGGCCACCATCCTTGATCTGCTCGGTCTTGAAACCGGGGAGGAATTCTGGGGGCCTTCACTGCTCAGTGGGCGGGATACGCCGGTTCCGGTCGAACACGACTATCACGTTGGAGAACTTGTCGCGGGTCAATTGACCGTGCTGGCCAGAGGCGGAATTTTCTATGCCTGGAGACTGAACCCGGAGGGGGTAAGCCCGATGGGTGTCATCACGCCATCGGCATCGGAAGCGCAGCAGGTCGCCGATTACTTCGGTTCCGCACACACACTGTTTTACGCGTCCGGGTCAGGCCACGCCGTTACGGAGCATTGAGACGTTAGGTGTCAGCAACTTCTTGAATTCCGTAAAGGAAACCGGACGCGAGAAGAGATAACCCTGGGCATAGTCGCAGGCGTGTGATTGCAGGAACTGCAACTGAGCAGCGGTCTCCACACCTTCGGCGACCACTTCCATGCGCAATCGATGCGCCATGGCGATGACGGCTGCGGTGATCTCCATGTCATCCTGCACGTCAGGAATGTCCATGATGAAGCTGCGATCCACTTTTACCGTACTGATCGGGAACTTCTTGAGGTAGTTCAGCGACGAGTAGCCCGTCCCGAAATCGTCGATCGCAAACCGCAGGCCAAGTTGGGCCAGACGATTGAGTGTGACCAGCGCCACGTCGATGTCGTGCATCAACATGGTTTCGGTGATTTCCAGTTCGAGGAAGTTCGGATTGAGCTTGGTCTGACGCAGACACCTCTGGATGGTCTGGACCAGGTTGGGATCGCGGAATTGTCGTGGTGAGATGTTTACGGCCGTATAGATCGGTGTTCCATTCAGCTCGCTGAAAATGCGTCCAGCCTCGCACCCGGCCCGAATTACCCAGTTGCCAATGTCGACGATGGCGCCGGTTTCCTCGGCGACCTGAATGAACTCGTTGGGGCCGATCAGACCACGAGTCGGATGGTCCCAGCGAATGAGACACTCCATGCCCACGAGCCGTTGATCGGTAAGCCGTATCTTGGGTTGATAGTAGAGTTCGAATTCGTTGTTGAGCAGGGCAGTGCGGATTTCATATTCCATGCGCAGCCGTGAACTGGCATTGGTGTTCATCTCTTCGCTGTAGAACTGATAGTTGTTGCGACCTCGTTCCTTCGCACGGTACATCGCCAGATCCGCGTTTTTCATGAGTTCGTTCGACGCGCTGCCGTCGCCTGGAATGATCGTTACGCCGATGCTGGTGGTAACCACCAGGGGTTGGCCGGACAGATGGATCGGCTCGCGCAGGCGTTGCAGTATCTTCTCTGCCACTAAACCTGCGTCACTGGGGGTGTTGATGTCGTACAACAGGATGGTGAATTCGTCACCACCGCTGCGCCCGACGGTGTCTTCCTTGCGCACGCACTCGGTGAGTCGCTGTGCCACTTCTTTCAGCAATTGATCGCCCGCCTCGTGCCCCAATGTGTCGTTGACGCGCTTGAACTGGTCGAGATCAAGATACATCAGCGCAGCAGATGCGCTGCGCCTTCGTGCATGTTCGATGGCATGCACCAGTCGTTCCTGGAATAAGGTGCGGTTGGCAAGACCGGTCAACGTGTCATAAAACGCAAGGCGTTCCATGCGCTTCTGACTGTTCTTGGTTTCCGTGATGTCAGCAATTTGAACGATCAGGTAGGCATGTTCCGAGTCATCCGCGCGTTGGATCACTGCGTGGAAGTTGGTCCAGATTTCTGTGCCGTCGAGGCAGATCATGCGCCGTTCGGAGCGAGAGGTCGTCTCGTTGCCGTGTTGCAGGCGCTCCAGTGTTTCCTTGAGAAAGACCCGGTCTTCGGTTGGGACCAGGTCCGCCATGTGCGTACCAGGCAGCTTGTCCTGCTTATACGCCAGCAGTTCTGCCACAAACTGGTTCGCCTCGAAGATACTGCCGTCGATGTCGGCGAGAAGAATGCCAATCGGCGCGTTTTCAAACGTTCCGCGGAAGCGAATTTCGCTTTCGCGTAGTCGCTCCTCCGTCAGCCTTTGCGTGCGAATATCCCGTGCAATGCACAATGTGCAGGAATCCGACCCGAGCTGCATCGAGGTGGCTGAAACGAGGGATGGAATGTCGTGACCGCTCTTGGTTTTGAATATCACTTCAAGATTCGTATAGCTTCCTTCGCGGCTGAGCAGATTTCTCGCGGCAGCACGGCTCTCATCATCGCCGAAGATAGGCAGATTGGTGACGAGCTGGTTGATCAGTTCGACACGCCGATAGCCTGACGCCTTTACGAACGCGTCGTTGATATCCAGGATCGAACCGTCACGCTGACGGATGATGACGATGCCGTCCGGGCTATGGGTGAAAACGCGGGAGAACTTGGTCTGGCTTTCATGTAGTGCTTCCTGCGCCTTGACCTCTTCGGAAATGTCGCGTGCGATAAGCAGAATGCAGCTTTCGGTCTCGATTTCGATATAACGCAACGAGATGTCGACATGCAACATTTCGTCGTTGGTGTTGAGCAGACGTGCACCGCGCAATGAACCCTCACCATGCTGTTCCAGCTGGGCATGGATGCGGTCGCGCTCTTTGCGATCGACCCAGAGGTTGGGCAGCAGATTCTGGTTGCCGATGGCCTGTTCGCGAGTGAAGCCCAGTAGCTTGGTGAAGCCCGCGTTGAAGTCGATGATGGTGCCATCGCTATTGCGCAGGATCAGGATGGCGTCGGGGCTGGCATGGAAGATGCGGGAGAAGCGGGCCTCCGAGGCGCGCAATCGATTGATGGAGTGCAGGTATTCGGTGATCTCCCGGCCGGTGATGACGACCCCGGATAACCCCGAACTGCTAGCCAGGGAGATGATCTGCGTCTCGATCACCGTGTCACTGGAATTACGCAGCCGTAGCTGGTTGAGTTTTTGTGGTTTGCCGGGCTGGAGGTTGGCGCGTTCGATCGCTTCTTCGAGGATGAACATTTCGTCCGTAGCCACCAACGAAACCACTTCGATGCCTGCCAGGTCATCGAGGCTTTGCTCGAAGACTCCCAGGGCGCGTGGATTGGCGTTGCGCAGCTTGCCGTGTTCGTCGATGAAAAGGATCAGATCGTTGGAATACTGATAGAGCTTTTCGAATCGATTCTGGGCGTTCAGCAGCGCGCGCTCGCGGGTGATGGCCTCGGTCAGATCCAGCAGCTGGATCACGGTGGAACCTGCCTTGCCACCTGAGTCTGTCAATCGCCTGGCGTGCAAGGAGACGTGCTGCACACGACCATTTGGGCCGGGTAGATCGAGCGTGGTCGAGACATCCTTGCCGGCCTGCAGATCATTAGTGGCCTGATCGATGACTGTCCATAACACACCGCCCGCGATGCCGGCGATCGGTTTGTTGACGATGTGCTCGCGCTCGAGGTGAAGGAGTCGAAGCAGCGTCTCGTTGACGTTGATGATCTGACCGCGCGTATCCAGCATGAGCATGCCCGTGGGCGCGTTGGTAAAGGCATGGTTGAGTGCTTCGATCGTGACCGACTTGCGACGCGGATCCCACAGCAGGATGGATGTAGCGATCCAGATGGCACCAAAGGAAATCGCCAGATCCGTGGATTGGATTGTCAGCACCGGACTGGAAAAGATTTCAGCCGCCTCGTCCAGTTTTGCCGACACCAGCATGATGGATGCGATGCAGGCCATCAGCGCAGTGAGTCCTCGATGGGCGGTCAGATTCGATACGGTCAGTGCAATCAGGAAGACCGGGATCGCCAGATCGGATTGTGGCAGCAGCGTCTGCACCATGAATCCGGCACACAGTATCGAGGTTGCAATCCCTGCAACCGTACCCCGCGAGAGTGGCGTTCCTGGCCAATTGTGCTGCATCGATAGTGGTCCAAACCAAGTGATCGTATATTCTCGGCGATTCGAGATGAGGAGCTGTTTATGAACGTGTTGCTGACGGTACCGGTAACCGGGAAAGGGCTGCATGACATCACGCACAGCGTGGCTCGAGTACTGGACGAAAATCCCGTGAATGAGGGCCTCGTCACACTCTTCATACGACACACTTCCGCCAGCCTGTTGATTCAGGAGAACGCAGCGCCGGGGGCCAGAGCCGACCTCGAGACGTGGTTTGAACGCCTGGTGCCGGAACTCGATCCAATCTACACACACAATGAAGAAGGGCCGGATGACATGCCGGCCCATATCAAGTCAGCACTCACCGCGGTCAGTCTGAGCATTCCGGTGATGGCTGGGAAACTGGCGCTGGGCACCTGGCAAGGCGTGTTTCTGTGGGAGCACCGTCACGCGCGTCGGGCGCGGGAGATCATTGTCAATGTGACTGGCGATCGCGAATAGTATCCATCCACCGCCGGTGGCCGTCCGGGTCGAGAATCATCGACGCAAAGTACAGCAGCAGGTCACGGTGGTTAGGCGTCAGTTGTGCCTGTTGCATGGCGCGCTCGCCAGCCTTTGAATTGAGCCAGCGAAACATCTCGGCGATGGTGCCTGCTTCGACACCCAGGATGCGACCGGACCAGTCGTTGACGATGTCGTGCAGATCTTCGAGGCCGAACTCATCCAGACCGACCGCGTCAGGGTCGAGCACGACATTGGCCCAGACAGTACCGGCCAGGATTCGATAGATGTCCTTGTCGATAAATCGATCAGCCACTGTGCTTCGTTCCGTGATGTCCTCGAGAACGGGTAGAAATTGTGCCAGCAAATCCTCGTTGACCGGTCTATCGCTCCCGGAGCTTTCGTTCACGCGCTCATCGGTCACTGGCTCAGCCTGATGGACTTGATTTCACTCAATGTGGCGGTGAGTCGTTCGAGCCGTTCATTAAGCTGTTGCAGCAGGGCGGAGTCCTCAGCGTCGGGAGCCTTGAGACTGTCGTGGCAGGTGCGCAACAGCCGTTCGCTGTCCCGTTCTTCGGCGATGAATCTGCCCAGCAGTGCACCGGTCAGCGGGTCGATCGTTAAATCCTTGAACAGCCTGGACAGCGGATCCTCCTCAGTAGCCTGTCGAACCGTTTCTCCGTAGCCCAGGATCTGCTCGAACTTGGTGCAGTCATCGGCGGTGGATGCGGCGATCGCAAGGTCAGCGGTAAACTGCTCGCTCGGACGTTCGCGAACGTGAAAGCCCAGTTCATGGACGCGCTTGGCGAACGCTGCGCCGTGTTCCCTTTCCCGTACGGCGACGGTGGTCAACACGTCTCGAACGCCTGGATTGCTGGTGCAAGCAGCCCAAGTCGACAGCAGTTCAAAGCCTCGGGACTCACCAACAGCGATGGCATTAAGAAGTCCGAGATAACTGGGTTTCTGATTCATGTCTACGCGCCGCTGCAGCTTGGGGACGCGCCGAGAATAGCGAAGCCCTGCGGTGGAGGCGAGCTTTGCCGCGTTCATCATGCTAATTGCTCATTGCTCGATTGAGCACTGAGCACTTAGCGCTGTGAGTCTGTGGTTCAGACCAGGCCATATCGCTGCTAAGATCTTGCGCCACGATTTACGCCGGTACGCATCCCATGCTGGATCTTGATCGAACATCCCTGCCCGCCAGCAGCGAGGCTCTGCGCGCTGATGTCAGGACTTTCCTGGCCGAGCAGCAGGAACATCTTGCGCAGCCCAACTCCGATTTCACCACCGGGCATGACCCCGCGTTCTCCGCGAAACTCGGCGCGCGCGGCTGGATCGGCATGACCTGGCCGGTTGAGTTCGGTGGTGGCGGGCGCAGTTTCTTCGATCGATATGTGGTCACGGAAGAACTGCTGGCGGCTGGCGCTCCAGTCAGTGCGCACTGGATTGCCGATCGACAAAGCGGCCCGCTGCTGCTGCGATTTGGCAGTGAAGCCCAGAAGCAGCGTTATCTGCCCGCCATCACGCGCGGTGAATCGTTTTTCTCCATCGGCATGAGCGAGCCGAACACCGGTTCAGATCTGGCATCGGTGCGAACCCAGGCCAAGCCGGTGGATGGTGGCTGGGTGATCAACGGCTCGAAGATCTGGACCACGGATGCACACCGCAATCATTTCCTCATCGCTCTGGTGCGCACTGCGCCCGCTGCGGGTGAAAATCGTCACGTCGGTTTGTCACAGATCATCGTCGATCTGCGTAACGACAGTGCCAAGGTTCGTCCCATCCGCAACATGGCTGGTGGTGAGGACTTCAACGAGATTGTCTTCGAGGATGTTCTGGTACCTGCCGATCGAATCGTTGGTGAGCCCGGCAATGGCTGGAAACAAGTGACATCTGAACTCAGCTATGAGCGCAGTGGACCGGAGCGTTTTCTGTCGGCATTTCGCGTCTTTGTTGAATTTGTCAGGCTGGTCGGACCAAACCCCCTGCCGCACGAAAGCGCCGTCATCGGCCGAATTGCCGCGCATCTGATGACGCTGCGTCGCATGTCGGCATCGGTCGCCGGCATGTTGAATGAAGGCAAGCAGGTGGAAGTCGAAGCCGCCTTGGTGAAGGAACTGGGTAACAACTTCGAAAAACTGCTTCCAGAACTGACGCGCCTGGCGGCGCCGGCCGATCGGGTCGCGAACTCGGCGTGGCGGCGCGCTTACGAGGTGACACAACTGTTATCACCTTCATTTACATTGCGGGGAGGCACGCGGGAGATCCTGCGCGGCGTCATAGCAAGGGGGCTCGGATTGCGATGAACGCACAGAATATGAACGAGCAGTTGAACATCATCGTCGATACCGCCACTCGCATCTTTGCCGACAGTGTGGACAAGACCATGCTGGATGCTGCGGAAGCTGGAACGTTCCCGACTGACTTGTGGCAGTCAGTGGTGGCGACTGGTTTTCACATGGTCGGCAGTGCCGATAGTGGCACTGGGCTTGCCGAGTTATTTGCCTTGCTGGAAGTTTCTGGTCGCCACGCGGTACCGCTACCGCTTGCAGAAAATCTGCTTGCCAATGCCTGGGTTGGCGCTGCTGATGGGCTGTCGTCTGTTGGTATCTGGCAGGGTGATGTGATCACCGATGTGCCCTGGGGGCGAAACGCGGCGCGTGTCATCGGGGTTCGTCCTGATTCGCGGGATATCGTTGTGGTGGAGCCTGTTCTGATCTCAGCCTCTGGCTCTAACATGGCAGGTGAGGCGCGCGATCGTGTTCGGGTGCCAGCGAACTCACGAAGAATAACCATTGAAAGCGACCCCTGGTCACTGCTGGCGCTGACACGCGCCGCGCAGACTGCGGGTGCGTTGCGTACGGTGCTTGAGAGCGCGCTGGAATATGCGGGCGATCGTGAGCAATTTGGTCGCAGTCTCAGCAAGTTTCAGGCGATCCAGCATTCGCTGGCTGTACAGGCTGCTGAAGTCGCTGCGGCGCGACGCGCGGTGTGGGCGGCGGTAGACAGTTTGGATTGCGCGCGAGCTCGTGCCGAGATCGCCGCAGCCAAGATCCGTACTGGAGAGGCAAGTACCGTAGTTGGTGAAGCCGCACATCAGGTGTTCGGAGCGATCGGTTATACCTATGAACATCGGTTGCATCATTTCACGCGGCGGATATGGGCCTGGCGTGATGAATACGGCAATGAATTTGCGTGGCAACGGGAGCTGGGCTCGATGATCGCAGCAGGCGGAGCGGGCGGGGTCTGGTCCTTTATCACGGGTCAATGATGGATCGCCTGCCACCGCGACCAGACGTTCCACTGAAAATTGCTGTTAGCGAGTGCTTGACCGGCGCACCAGTGCGCTACGACGGCAGTGGCGCTCGTTCGTCCTTTCCCCATGAAACGCTGGGTGCACTGTTCACGCTGGTACCCGTGTGTCCAGAAATGGGGATCGGCATGTCAGTGCCAAGGCCACCCATCCGGCTGGTTGGGACGACCGACTCGGCACGAGCAGTTGGAGTTGCTGACGCCAACTTTGATGTCACCGATGCTTTGTCCCAATACGGGCAGACCATGGTGGAGAAGCTTCGCTCGCAGGGAGTCTGTGGTTATGTCTTCATGAAGAACTCGCCGAGCTGCGGGCTCTTTCGGGTGAAGGTGTATCCAGACTCGCAAGGTTTGTCCCCGGATCGGGGAATTCCGGTTCGCAAAGGTCGTGGAATTTATGCTGCCGCAGTGGGTGACGCGTGGCCGGCGTTGCCACTGGAGGAGTGTGGTCGTCTCACTGATGCGGTGATTTGCGAAAACTTCGTGACAAGAGTTTTTGCCTACGCGCACTGGACGGATTTTGTGGCATCGGGTGTAACCGCCGCCGGATTGGTAACGTTCCACAGCCGATACAAGTACCTGCTGATGGCACACAGTGTGCCGGGCTACGAGCGGGCAGGCCGGATGCTGTCTGACCTGCGCGTCAATCTGCAGGACACGGCAAGTGCGTACATCGTTGAACTCATGACCGGGCTGGCTCGAATCGCCACACGTGGTGGGCACGCCAATGTGCTGTCGCATCTGCAGGGATACTTCAAGCAACGGCTGGACGGCGCTGCCCGTCAGGAGCTTTCGATGCTGGTCGAATCCTACCGGCGTGGTGAGCAGCCGTTGCTTGCGGTGCTGGCGCTAATCCAACATTATCTTCGACGATTTCCGGACGACTACATCGCGTATCAGGTTTATTTAGAACCGCATCCAGCTTCGGCGGCGCTGCGCAGATCGTTGTAAGGACTTTCCCAGTAAACCGAATTTACTGATTGTTATACATACTAAAACCAAACCAGGGGTAAGCCGTGGCTCAGACACACGATCATGAAATAGTCTCTATTTATCCGTTCACCGATGCCGAAGTGGACGCATTGATGAACAACTCCAATGAATGCGTTCTCATGTGGGCGACCAAAGATGGCTGGCCGGTGGGCGTGACCCACGCCTATGTATGGCATGAAGGCAAAATCTGGCTGACCTTTTCTTCCCATCGTCATCGCGCGGCAGCGATTCGTCGCGACAATCGTGTGTCGGTTACGGTCAGCAGTGCAGGTTATCCCGACAAGAGTGCGGGTCTGCCGACTGGCGCCATCACGTTCAAGGGAACCGGCGAATTCAAGGAAGACGAAGCGACAAAAAAAATGTTCTACACCGCGTTGTCGCGCAAACTGAATCCGGACAACAAGCAGGGTGAAGAGTTCTTCTTCAACCTTTTGAACTCACCCTTGCGTACCATTCTCATCATCACGCCGGTCAAAAAGATCATGTACAACGGTGGCATGGCTGGCCGTCACATGGCGGGTGCGATTTCCGAAGATGAACTTGGCGAGCGGATGGAGAGCGATCTGGATCGCATGAACCGTGAGCGCGCGAAGCGTGGATTGCCACCGCGCTAATCGGCCTGTCGGAGATCCCAGACGGCGCCTGCGGGCGCCGTTTTCATTGGCGGATAGTCGGCGGTGCGCGTCTCGTATGGCTGACGAAGATGTTATGCTCTGCGTAGTCGATGGGTCAGTGACTGTCAGGAGATAACCATGTCTGAAGAGATTCCACCCTACCAAACCGTGCCTTCGAGCGGCAGTCAGGAAGCGGATCCCGATGCACGGCTGTGGGGCATGCTCGCCCACTTTGCCGATCTTATCGGGTTCATCATCCCGTTCGGGAATCTGATTGGCCCGCTGATCGTCTGGCAGGTCAAAAAAGATCAGATGCCATTCGTGGATGATCAAGGCAAGGAATCACTGAACTTTCAGATTACGATTTCCATCGCCGTCGTGGTGTGTCTGGTACTGATGCTGGTGCTGATTGGTTTTGTCCTCTTGCCATTGGTTGGTTTGGTGGCGCTGGTGCTGATGGTCATCGCTGGCATCAAGGCGAACGGTGGCGAGCGATATCGTTATCCGTTTGCGCTGCGGTTGATCAAGTAGTTCACTTTCACGTGCGAATAGATGGGGGCTTTCCCGCTTGAACGTTGAAACTGAAGCCGCTGGTCAAGACCGCGCCAGACGTCTTCTCGAACTGTTGCAGCTTGAACCCGTCGAACAGGATCTGTTTCTGGGCCGAAACGAAGCTCGCGGCCCCTATCGACTGTTCGGCGGACAGGTACTTTCCCAGTCGCTGCGTGCTGCAGGCTTGACCATTGATACGGTGTCTGGTCTGAAGCCGCACTCGCTGCACGGATATTTCATGCGAGAAGGTCTCGCGGAACGACGTGTGCTCTATGAAGTGGAACGCATTCGCGATGGCCGCAGCTTTGCGACCCGCCGGGTCGTCGCCATCCAGAATGGTGAAGCGATCTTCAACCTGGATGTGTCTTTTCACGTTGACGAGACGGGCATGGAGCATGCCGATCCAATCCCCAACGTCCCCCGCCCTGACGCACTTGCTGATGATCTCGATAGTGTTCGTCGGCTTGTTGAGTCGGGCATCGATGATCCGCGCCTGAGTCCGCTTGCGGGTCACGCACGACCATTTGCCATGCGGTCGGTGTTTGAACCCGGTAGCACCCAATGGGGCTTGAACCGCAACTGGAGCCCGGTCTGGATCAGATTTCTTGGCGACGTCGACAAGTCCGACCACGCGTTGTCTCGCAGCTTGCTCGCGTATGCCTCGGACATGGGATTTGTGGGGACGGCAGCCTTGCCCCACCAGCAGGATGTTGCAAGGGCCGGACTGCAGATGGCGAGTCTTGATCATGCCATCTGGATACACCGCGATCCGGATCTATCGGACTGGCTGCTCTATCATCGCACGACGACCTGGGCAGGCTCAGCGCGAGGACTATGTCACGCTCAGTTCTTCAATGTTGGGGGTGAGCTGGTAGCGTCGGTAACGCAGGAAGGCCTCTTGAGGATGATCTAGGTAAGGTCACAACCCATGAAGTTGGCAGATCCAGTTCTGAGACGTCGAGTAAATGCGCACTGTGGGAGCGATCTTGCGATCGCGAACCGTTGGTGCCGTGACTTTGTGGGAGCGATCTCCCGATCGCGATCTTCGATGATACCGACAATCGCGGTCAGGAGACCGCTACAACCGTCCTTGTGGGAGCGATCTCCTGATCGCGATTTTGCACCCAGCATCGCGGTAGGGAGACCGCTCCTACAAGAGGGAGGGTCGCCCGACGCCTCTCCCCTGCGTCAGATGCGTTGTGCGCCTGCAGCTTTACCGATTATTGTCGAATCAAGGTTAGTCAGCGTATCAGCGCCCGAGGAGCATTCAAGTGAGTGATAGCGTCTATATCGTCAATGCGGCACGAACACCGGTCGGCAGTTTTCAAGGCCAGCTGGCTGGTTTGAGCGCGACCGAGCTCGGCGCTCACGCCATTCGGGCATGCCTTGCTGGCTTTGACCCAGACACTGTCGATGAAGTGATCTTCGGCAACGTCGTCAGCGCCGGTCTCAGACAAGCACCCGCACGCCAGGCGATGCGCCAGGCCGGTCTACCGGACAGCTGTGGCGCAACCACCATCAACAAGGTGTGCGGCTCAGGCATGAAGGCAGTCATGATGGGCTACGACCTCATCCGGGCAGGCAGTGCCAACGCTGTCATGTGTGGTGGCATGGAAAGCATGACCAATGCGCCGTACCTCATGTTGAAGGCTCGCGCAGGCATGCGCATGGGCCATGGTGATTTGAAAGACGCGATGTTTCTCGACGGCCTTGAAGACGCCCAGACCGGTGCAGCCATGGGCACTTTCGCGCAGGCTACCGCCGATGCGTACCAACTGACTCGCGCCGCCATGGATGCCTATGCCACAGAATCGGTGCAACGCGCACGTGCCGCGATCGGTAATCGCAGCCTTGTAAGCGAGATCAGTCCAATCGTGCTCAAGGGTGTCACCATCACTGACGATGAACAGCCCGGTCGCGCCAAACTCGAAAAGATTGCCGAACTCAAACCAGCGTTCAAAGCTGACGGCACCATCACCGCAGCTAATTCCAGTTCCATATCCGATGGTGCTTCCGCTTTACTGGTCACTAACGAAACCGGTCTGGGCAACAACAAGCCGCTGGCCCGTATCATTGGCCATGCCACACATTCACAACATCCCAGCGAATTTACGACGGCACCGGTTTCGGCCATTCGCAAACTCGCTGATCGACTGGGCTGGCCGCTGTCGTCTGTCGATCTGTTCGAAATCAACGAAGCGTTTGCGATGGTGACCATGATCGCCATGCAGGAGCTGGGTCTGCCACATGCCCGCGTCAATATTTATGGTGGCGCCTGTGCACAGGGACATCCCATCGGTTCGACCGGCGCACGTCTGCTGGTCACTCTGGCACACGGACTGCAGCGCACCGGTGGCAAACGTGGCATCGCTGCATTGTGCATTGGTGGCGGAGAAGCAACAGCGGTTGCAGTGGAGCGCGTTGAGTGACTGCACTCCCGGTTATTGTCGGTATAGGTGGCGTCAACGCCGCTGGCCGCATCTCGTTCGATCACGCCTACCGTCGCCTGGTCATCGATGCGCTGGACGAAGGTTCACGCGCACCGACCTATCGGTCGTTGGCGGCCATGATGGGTGTTACCGGGAATCCTGACGATCCAGCGATTCGTGCCTACATTGATGCCCACACACTGGTACGACGGATCGAAGGATTTGACGTCAACCAGGTCTATTGCCAAACCGCAGCCACCGTATGGGCACGACCAGAGCAGACACTGGTTTTTCGCCTACCGAAGCGACAGCTACCCGAACAACTGCCCCCCACCTGGTCGATAGCACAGATCGACACTCGCACGGTCGAGGTCACCTGCTCTGCACCAACCGAAGTCTTGTTCCCTGATGCGCGTGTGTCCAAGGTGACGAGTGCTGGTCAATTACCATCAGGCTTCGACCCCGGCAACACCTACCAATCCCGGAGCCATCCACGCGGATTGCAGTTGGCGGTGTACGGCGCATCGGATGCCCTGCAATCCACTGGCATCAGCCTGCAGACTCTGAAGGCACAGGTCAGCGGCGACCAGATCGCCGTGTATTCCGGAAGCGCCATGGGTCAGCTCAATCCGGAAGCGTACGGCGGCTTGTTGCAGAATCCCATGCTTGGCAAACGGCCAACGTCAAAACACACATCATTCGGGCTGTCGGAGATGCCTGGCGATTTTGTGAATGCCTATGTACTCGGCTCTGTCGGTGGCACAGCGGGCATCATCGGCGCCTGTGCAACTTTTCTGTACAACGTCAAACAAGGCATCGACGACATTCGTCGCGGCGATAAACGGATCGTCTTCGTTGGAAATTCAGAGGCGCCGATACTGGCCGACGTCATCGAAGGCTACCGCACCATGGGCGCGCTCGCCGAAGACGAGGCGCTGATGGCTCTGGACGGCAGCAACGCTTGCGACAATCGGCGCGCCTGTCGACCGTTCTCCGACAACTGCGGTTTCACCGTCGCGGAAGGCAGTGTCTATGTAGTCCTCATGGACGATGCATTGGCGATGCAGCTCGGCGCGCGAATTCTTGGCAGCGCTGCCGATGTCTTCGTCAACGCCGACGGCTACAAGAAGTCCATTTCCGGACCTGGTGTTGGCAACTATCTGACGGTCGCCAAAGCCCTGGGACTGGCGCGCAACATGGTCGGCGAAAAGGCGCTGCGCACGCAGACCTACATTCAGGCGCACGGCACCAGCACTCCGCAGAATCGAGTGACCGAGTCCCACATCCTGAGCAGCATGGCCGGGCAATTTGGCATGTCAGACTGGCTGGTTGGTGCGGTCAAAGCCTACGTCGGTCATACCATGGCACCTGCGGGCGGGGATCAGCTGGCGGCCATACTCGGGCAGTGGCAGTACGGCGTTGTTCCCGGCATCACCACCATCGATCACCTCGCGGCAGACGTGCATACGGCGAATCTGCGGTTTTCATTCGAGCATGTGCGCGCGCAGGCCGACAGTTACGTAGGCGCCTTTGTCAATTCGAAAGGGTTTGGTGGTAACAACGCCACTGGTTTTTTCCTCTCTCCACATCGCACCAAGGCCATGCTCGAGCACCGCTGGGGAGCTGCTGCCATGCGCGAATGGGCAGCCCGTAACACCGATGTGACTGCACAGGCAGCGGCGTACGACGAAAGCGCGTGCAACGGCAACACCTTGGCGATCTACCAGTTCGGTGAAGGGGTCATAGATGGTTCAGATCTACAGATCGATGCCAACTCGATCACCATCCCGGGGTTTGGTCGGCCCGTGCGACTGGACATTCCCGACCCATACGCCGACATGAGCTGATCTCGCCCGGGCTACAAGCCCGGGATAGAGCTCAATGCAACGTTGGTTTCGGCATCCGCTTAAGTAGCTGAA
>JAYSTS010000282.1:0-4652 GCA_043719475.1 Gammaproteobacteria bacterium
TGATCGCAATACCGTTTGCATACATGACTGATCGATCGAGGCGGATATTTCTCGAAGCATGCTCAGCGCTGCATCGATTGGCAGTACCACCCGGATGTCGGTAATCGTCAGATCATGCTTGCGCGCGGTTTTGCGCAGATTCTTCGGGATAGAACTGCCACTCTCCAACCCAACCGACTCAAACGCTCTCGACGAGAGTTCGCGAACCGCGAACATCGGCCTTAGTGTCATGATCCTGCGGTGCTTCGATGCATACCGGTTCTTTGCATCCAGGAAAGTTCGGTACAGGTCTTCCGGTAAAACATCGTCCTACCCTTAGGTAGTCTTTCAAGTTTCCGGATCTCACGAAGAGCGCGAATCGCGCGAAACGGATTGGCAGTGCCGGTGCCAAAGGACGGCGCGCTAATGAACTCGTCGGATTGCGAGATGATCCAATCGACACTTGCCGAATCCCATACGAGTGATTTCGGCAGTGGGTCGAGAGAGCCAAAAATAAACAGCGTGTGTTCGCCCTTCACAACTTTCCAGAGTGGTGGTCCCGGCCGCTTACCGACGACAACCACTTCTTCGGTGGTTTCAGCGTCCGCTAGTGCCGCAGATAGTGCCGCAATAGAAACAACCGGCGACCAGAAGATGAGCGATACAACGCAAGCGAGCATGAGTCTGAACCCGTTCCTGGAGAGAAATAGATCGCGCACAAAAACTCCTGAAGACTGCAGCCAATCAAGTCCTCAGTGTCGGTGATTTTGTTGAACACAATTTGAATGCCAACCCGCATGTGCCAGCAACGCACCGCACGCAGCGATGCGGCTGCCATCCCCGAGTCAGGGCCACTCGGGAACGGAGTCAACGGATCTAATCCAACCCTCGGTTAATTGCCACACTCGCTCCGCGACGTCGGAATCGTTGGACTCCGCACTCGACGGACTGACGTGACAGTCCAGCAGATATTGCCCGGCCAATTCGGCTGCGGGTTCATGAACCACAGCCCACACGGTAGTCGCTGCACCCTGCGATCTGGTTTTCGTGAACGGCCGGATCAATTTGATCAACACCCCAACCACTGCCGAATGACGGCCGATTTCCGTCGCGATCAACGTGCCGGGGTGCAGTGCACAGGCAACCAGTCCACGACGGCCGTAACGATGCTGCAAGGATTTTGCCATGAGCACGTTGCACAGCTTGGCCTGACCATAGGCGGTAAGGCCGTTGAAGTTTTCCTTCGACATGGGGAACTTCGCGAAGTCGAGCCGGGCCGGCAGCTTGTGACTGTTGCTCGATACCATGACGACGCGGGGTGCGGGGGCCGCGAGCAGCTTCGGCATGAGCAGTCGAGTCAATAGAAAGTGGCCGATGTGACACACACCGACGGTTCGTTCGTGACCTTCGGCAGTCGCAGCAAAGTTCATGCGTGACAATCCTGCGTTACACACCAGCGTATGAACACGTTCAGTGACCAGCGTATCCACAAAGCGCCGGATACTCGCGAACGACGAAAGGTCCAGTTCGGCGAATTCGGCGCGGGCGTCTGGATACATTGCGCGGATGCGCACCACCGCCGCCTGACCGGTACCAGGCTCGCGACAGGCGTAGATCACCCGGGCACCCGCAACGGCCAGAGCCTGCGCAGCGGCTTCTCCGATGCCAGTATTCGCGCCGGTCACAATGATGGTCTGACTGGAAAGATCGAGTCCTGACACCACCTGTTCCGCAGAAGTTCGTGCGCCAAACACCGACTTGCCGTCTGTTTCTGCCATCTCAGCCGTCCTCTGCGTTGCTGGTTTGCGTGCCTGATCTGAATCCGCCAACGAGACTATAGAGCATGGGCGCGCCGCCACTTCACCGATGATTTTCGTTCATGGTCAGGTCCGACATCGTCGCGACCAATGCCATAATCGACCAGTCACCCGAAGAAATAAATCAATGGGCATCTGCCAATGTCAGCTCAAGCCAGACCACTGAAAATCGACGCGCCCGTTAACGCCTCGCTGCGCCGCATCGCTGCCGACGCAGTACGCCTGGAGGCACTGGGTTACGACGGACTACGAGTTGCCGAACTTAATCACGACCCGTTCCTGCCATTGACACTTGCCGCAGAACATACCGAACGTATCGAACTCGTCACCTCGGTTGCGGTTGCGCTGTCGCGCAATCCGATGACCATGGCCGTGCTCACCCACGACCTTAACGCGTTTTCGAACGGACGCTTGGTGCTCGGCCTCGGCTCACAGGTCAAACCACACATTGAACGTCGTTTCAGCATGCCGTGGCACAAGGCCGCAGAGCAGATGCGTGAGTTCATCGCCGCCATGAATGCCATTTTCGACTGCTGGTACAACGGCGAACGGCTGGCGTTCGAAGGGGAGTACTACCAGCACACGCTGATGCCCTCGACCTTCACGCCGGAAGATGTCACCGCCCCTCGCCCGAGAATTGTGCTCTCCGCCACGGGTCCGCTCATGACCCAGGTCGCGGCCGAAGTTGCCGACGGCATGATCATGCATCCGTTCTCGTCGGAACGATTCATGCGGGAAGTGACGCTGCCTGCCATCGAACGCGGTCTCGCCAAAGCAGGCCGGTCGTTCAATGATTTTGCACTCGACTACGCTCCGATGCTGGCGACAGGGCGCTCTGATGAGGCACTCGACAAGGCCATCAACGTGGTCCGCGGACGCATTGCATTTTATGGCTGCACGGTCGCGTACAAACCCGTTCTCGACGTCCATGGCTGGGGTGATCTGCAGGACGAGCTGATTGTTTTGAATCGTCACCATCGCACCGAAGATATGGCCGCACTGATCACCGACGAAATGGTCGAGACCATCGCTATCGTGGGCAAGCCTGAAGCGGTCGTTGACAAGATGAAAGCGCGTTTCGGCGGGTTGATTGCGCGCACGGGTTTTGGCGCGCCGGATCTGGGGGGCGAGGAACTGGGTGCGTTGCTTGAGCGATTGCGCAGCTGATGAGGCTGCCATCGATCCACATTGTAGGAGCGCTCTCCTGAGCGCGATTTGAACAGCACACATTCGCGGTCGGGAGACCGCTCCTACAACGATGCGACGCGCTCCGTGTGGGAGCGATCTCCTGATCGCGAATTTCGATGACACCGACAATCGCGGTCGGGAGACCGCTCCCACAGGAGACCGCCCACAGCGGACTCCTCGCTCCACGGTCGTCTCCAGACACCAAGGTTCTTGATCTTGGCCAGCCGGACCGCCAATCTCTCATCATGGAGATCTGTGGGGAAACCGCGTGAGCACCGTCGAAACCATTCCAGTAAAACCGCAACATCGGTTTGATGAGATCAGACTTGCGGACTATCTGCGCGCCAACATGCCCGGGTTCACCCCGCCGCTGACCATTGGTCAGTTTGAGGGTGGCCAATCCAATCCAACCTACTTTCTGCAAACCGGTGCGGGCAACTATGTCCTGCGGCGTAAGCCGCCGGGTCAACTGGTGGCATCGGCGCACGCGGTTGAACGTGAATATCGGGTCATCCGGGCGCTCAAGGGTACCGGTGTGCCGATTCCAGATGCGGTCGTGCTCTGCGAAGATCCTGCCGTCATCGGCACGCCGTTTTTCGTGATGAGCCACGTGCCAGGACGAGTGATGTCCGACCCGACACTTCCTGACTTGTCACCTGTTGATCGACGAGCCCTGATCTTCAGCTATATCGACACGCTGGTGAAACTTGCGGCCGTCGATCTTCAACAGGTTGGTCTCCAGGACTTCGGTAAACCCGGCAACTACTTTGCGCGGCAGATCTCTCGCTGGGGACGCCAGTACCAGGAAACCGAGACCGAGCCTATATCGGAAATGCACACCTTGCTGGCGTGGCTTGAACAACACGTTCCTGAACAAACTGCGACCACCATCGTCCACGGCGATTTTCAGTGCGGCAATTCACTCACTCATCCCACGCAACCGCGCGTCGTCGCGGTGCTCGACTGGGAACTGTCGACCATCGGTGATCCACTCGCCGACTTCACGTACTTCACTGGGCCATGGCACTCCCCGGCGGGCGAACGAAGTTTTGCCGGCCATGACCTTCGTGCTGAAGGGATACCTCGGTACGAAGAACTGGTTGAACACTACTGTTCACATACCCGTCGAAGCAGTATCACCCATGAGTGGTTCTACCGTGCGTTTCACTCCTTTCGCAGTGCAGCGATCCTTCAGGGCATCATTCGACGCGCCATGCAGGGGAATAACGCAGGTGCCATGGCACTGACCTTTACGCCGGAAAACGTGCGGCTTGGTGCGCAGCGCGGGCTTGCTCATATCGAGCGGTCTGGTCGATGAAACAACGCGCTAATCATTTATCGACAACCAATTATCAACACTGACGAGGTAGCCGACTTGCAAACCATCGCCACCGGACTGCGTTTTCCAGAGGGGCCCATCGCCATGCCGGATGGCAGCATCATCCTGGTTGAAATCGAACGCGGCACCCTCAGCCGGGTTGCGCTGAACGGCGCGGTTTCTGTCGTGGCAGAGCTTGGAGGCGGGCCGAATGGTGCGGCCATGGGGCCGGACGGCGCGATCTACGTCTGCAATAACGGCGGCTTCAAGTGGCAGCGTCCGGATGGACTCCTCGTTCCGGCAGGCACCCCCGAGAACTATTCAGGTGGTCGTATTGAACGCGTGGATCA
>JAYSTS010000283.1:0-2204 GCA_043719475.1 Gammaproteobacteria bacterium
GCGCTTTGACGAAGAGGCCAACATTGAACTGGCAAACCTCCTGCAAAAGGCAGGCGCCAAAGTTGTGTATGGAGTCGTAGGGTTGAAAACACACGCCAAGATGGCCATGGTGATCCGGCGTGAAGGCCGGTCATTGCGCCGCTATGTCCATCTTGGGACCGGCAACTACCACGCGCGCACTGCACGGATGTACACGGACTATGGTCTCTTCACATGCGATCGAGACATTGGCGAGGATGTACACAAGCTGTTTTCACAACTCACCGGTCTTGTACGGCACGGCCGTCTCAAAAAGCTGCTCCAGGCACCCTTCACCCTGCACAGTTCGATGCTGGCCTTCATCGAACGGGAAATCGAGATTGCGCGCTCAGGTCTTGGAGAAGGCAAGATCTTCCTGAAGATGAACGCACTGATTGAACCGCAGGTGATCCGCGCACTCTATCGGGCATCGATTGCAGGCGTGACCATTCGACTTCTCGTTCGCGGCGTGTGCGGCCTACGCCCCGGTGTTCAGGGGGTTTCCGAAAACATCGAAGTACGCAGTGTGATAGGGCGGTTCCTTGAGCACACGCGGGTGTTCTACTTCGAGAACAACGGCAATGCCCGTCTTTACCTGTCGTCTGCCGACTGGATGGGCCGCAACTTCTTCAATCGCATCGAGACCTGCTTTCCGATTGAAAACGAGACGCTCAGACGCCGGATTCTGTCGGACTTGATGGACCTCTACTGGGCAGACGCATCACAGAGCTGGCACCTGTGCACCGATGGCAGCTACGTTCGGGTCACCGGCAGATCGACGGTGACCAACGCTCAATCATTGTTGCTGGAGCAGCTCGCCCACCCTTAATGCGACCAGCAACGTCCTCTTACGCGAGCCGACCACCCGGGAAGGCACTACGGTAGTAGGCAGCAACATCGGTAATCGGATCCGTGATCAGCTTGATGAACCAGATCAGCGCATTGCGTACACCATGGCGCTTCGTCAACACACCCACGCGACCAAGAATGACGAGCGCGGTGAATGCGAACCAGTGGATTGCCACCTGATCCGCTACCACCATCAACCAGCCCGGCTCGCGATTCGTCTGGGCAATCAGTACATCAATCAACGGAATCAGCAAATAACAGGCGACGATCATTGTCTTGCTACGGGTATCGAATCCCAACAGGAGCTGTTCCTTGTCGTGACATGGAGGTTCGATCAGCGCATGTCCCATCTGTCGCAAAAACAAGGACGCCAGACCAAGCCACATTGCCATCGCCAGATCAACGAAGATCAATACGTAGCAGACCAGGAAAGCTGATGAGCTGATCAGGTGCATGAACTGATTGACTCGATGGCTGTGCGAGGCCACGTGGTCATCGTGCTTTCTACCCATCACATCGAGGTAGAACGACTTCACGGTTCTGGTAATCGGCAATGCGGCTTCTAACATGTCAAATCTTACTCGTCGTGCAATCAACTGATTGCGTCGTGGATGTTCCGCCTCGGTTGGCCACCACGCATCGGCAAGCATCTGCCGGGCAGCCAGAACGATGCGGTCTTGCAGCGAGGCATAGTCTTCCTGTCGGAAGTCCAGGCTGGTCATACAACGTCCGGTGCCAACCCAGCTCAGGTTTACACCAGCAACGCGCAGGTAGTATTGAAGTAACCAGTTGTAGCGTGACGGTTGCGTAAACAGGAAAGTGAACACGCTGCTGAATCGGCTGACTTGAACAGGAATTCCGAGGGACGCAAGCTGGGCGTTGGTGTCTTCCACCCACGCCCCGAAAAGCCGGTCCGACTCCGTATAAAGCGCAGCAGTGGCGGGTTTCGAAACCCACTCCAGAAAGGCATGCATGGCGCCCATGGTCAATGGATGCGCGGCAAACGTACCGGCAACAGAGGCCAGGCGCATGGGGTGCTCTGGATCAAACCGGCGCATCAGCGCCTCTTTTCCGCAGACCACTCCGATCGGCAGCCCGCCGGCCACGGTCTTGCCATAGACCACCATGTCGGCGCGCAATTTGAAATACGATTGTGCGCCACCAGGGGCCAACCTGAAGCCACTGAATACTTCGTCAAGGATCAGTGGCACGCCGCAGGCACGACAGGTTTCAGCCAGCGTCTGCAGCCACTTGGCGTACTCGGATCCCGCCTGTGTACTGCGCACCTCTGACGACAACAGGACCGCATCACTCGGTGGTGGCGAGTTGGGATGAAA
>JAYSTS010000284.1:0-2204 GCA_043719475.1 Gammaproteobacteria bacterium
CGTCGCGATTGGCAGTGAACGGGTTTGGGGTGGAGTGTCTCTTCCGTGTTTTCGTTACCAATGGTGACGTATCGATCACCTGAAACGTGATGATTGTCCCAACTTTACTCATATTTGTGTTCAAGCGATTGCTTGAATCAAGCGATTGCTTTAGTCTGCAGACATTCTCCTCTGCAGACGCCCCACTGTGAATGCACTGACTGCTGACCACGCAACGCTGGCCGAACAGACTGCCAACCCCAAAATGCCCACCGCACCGACTCCGAAGGATGGCGATGCCCAGGATTGCCGCAAGCGGTTGATCGATGCCGCGATCCAGATCTTTGCAGTGAAAGGATATGACAGCGCGTCGACCCGGGAGATTTGCCGTCTGGCTGGAGCGAACGTTGCCGCCATTCATTACCACTTCGGTGACAAGGCAACGCTTTATCGACAGATTTTCCGGGGTCCGGACGGCATCGGCCAGTTTCCGGTCGAGTTCGAGGACCCGCGACTACCACTGCGTGACGCCTTGCTGGTGTTCTATCGCCACATCATGTCCTTCATCGTTGCGCCGACGCAGGCCCAGCAATTTCGTCTCGTCTTCATTCGTGAGCAGTTGCAACCCACAGGCCTGCTCGATGGCCAGGCCGACGCCATGCGGCCCCACCACGAACGACTGATGCGCTTTCTCAGCGCGCGTCTCAATGTCACCGACGCTGCGGATCTGCCGTTGGTGCATCTCGCGTTCAGTCTGGTGGGTCTGGCGACGGTACTTTTTATTCAACGGGCCGAGATTCAGGGACTGGCGCCAGAATTGCTGGGCGACGAGGCAGGCGTTGCAGCGACGGTCGAGCGGCTCGCAGACGCTGGAGTTGCCTTGATTAATGCGGAAGCAGTACGACGAGGAAAGTCATGAACGCACGATTCGAAAATTCTGCCCTGGAAGTTCCATTCGAGGGTCCACGTGATCCGCTCAGTCCGATCAGACCGGTGGAGATGTTGCGTCCGAATGGTGACGTGCAGCCAGCCGCCGTCGCGGGTGGACGACGACCGTTGTTGATTGCAGGTGTACTCGTGGTGCTGGCGATTGTTTTTGTCACCATGTCTGTCATGCGCGCCTCACCAGCGTCGTCAGTTGCTCCAGTGAGTGGTCCGCTGCCGGATCGAGCCTCTCTGACGGTTGCGCTGGTCGCTCCTGCGCTGGTGAGTTGGCAGGAGACCATGCAAGTGGCCGGTGGAATCTACGCCTGGCAGGAAGCGTCGGTCGGCGCGGAGGTTAGCGGACTGCGGCTGGTGCAGGTCAATGTCGATGTGGGTGACCAGGTGCTGCGCGGGCAACTGCTTGCCCGCTTTGATGAGGCGACGATGCTGGCGGCAGTCAATCAACAAAAAGCGGTGCTTGCGCAGGTAGTGGCCAGTGCGGCAGAGGCAGATGCCAATGCCTCGAGAGCTGCTGGTTTGCGCAAGAGTGGCGCCTTGAGTGAGCAGAACATTGTTCAGTACGAGACCCGGGCGCGTGTGGCGAGTGCGGAAGTGGAATCGGCTCGGGCGCGTCTGCACAGCCAGGAACTGGCGCTCAGCTACACACGTGTGCTGGCCCCGGATGACGGTGTGATTTCCTCGCGTAACGCCATGCTGGGCAGTGTTGCCGGCCCAGGCACGGAGCTGTTCCGGCTGGTTCGTCAGAATCGCATTGAATGGCGCGCGGAAGTGCCGGCTGCACAACTTGCACGAATACAGATCGGTCAGATCGTGTCGGTTGAATTGCAGGACGGCACGACGGTACAGGGTGCGGTGCGTCAGATCGCACCGATGCTGAACGAAAATACCCGGGTCGGCATTGCCTATGTCGAACTGGACCACGCACATTCGGGCAGCGCCCGTCCAGGTATGTATGCCAACGGAACGATTGCGCTTGGTGAGCGCCCTGCCATGACGGTGCCTGCATCAGCGATCGTGCTGCGCGATGGGCATGAGTACGTGTTCACGGTGGATGCCAAACAGCAGGTGGTTCAGCACAAGGTGACGATTGGTCGCCGTTCGGGCAGCGATGTAGAGATCGTGGCAGGTCTTGATACCGGCATGGGCGTGGTCACCAGTGGCGCGCCTTTCCTCAATGATGGTGATCTGGTGCGGGTGAGTGAAAACGTGGAGGCGATTGCTGCGCCTGTAGTTGCACCTGAAGCTGCACCTGAAGTGGCAACCGCAGTTGCGCCAAGTAC
>JAYSTS010000285.1:0-12029 GCA_043719475.1 Gammaproteobacteria bacterium
CGAACAGAACAAGCGCAAATATGATCTGATGCTTGAACTGATGGGCACACAAAGTCTCGGCTGGGAAGGCAAGGCATTCGACGAGAAGGAACTGGTGACGCCGCGGCAATGGCTGCGCTCCAAGGCCAATTCGATCGAAGGCGGCACCAGCGAAGTACAGTTGAATGTCATCGCCAAGCGTGTGCTTGGCTTGCCGGACTGATCGCGGCAGGCTGCTGAAACAGCGTTTTCAAACTAACAGGAAACAGCCATGGAAATGATCGTCGTCCTCGTGATTCTTGCGGTGATCGCCTTCTGGATCGTGTCGATCTACAACAAGCTCGTGACGTTGAAAAACCGCTTCAAGAACGGCTTTGCGCAACTCGAAGTGCAACTCAAAAGGCGCTATGACCTGATTCCAAATCTCGTCGAGACAGCCAAGGGTTACATCAAGCATGAACGCGAAACACTTGAAGCGGTCATCAAGGCGCGCAACCAGGCGATGGCAGGTCTTGCCCATGCGGCTCAGAACCCCGGCAACCCCGCGGCTATGCAGGAACTCGCTGGTGCTGAAGGCGTACTGGGTGGCGCGCTGGCGCGCCTCAGCGTGGTCATGGAGGCCTACCCGGACCTGAAAGCCAATGCCAACATGATGCAGTTGTCAGAAGAGCTGACCACGACTGAAAACAAGGTGTCCTTCGCCCGTCAGGCTTATAACGACCAGGTCACTGAGTACAACATCTACAAGCAGACCTTCCCACCGGTAGTGTTCGCTGGCATGTTTGGTCATGGGACGGATGCCGAGTTGCTTGATTACGAAGATCGCGCCGAATTCCAGGCCCCGCCCAAGGTGTCGTTCTAACCAACGATCACATGGACTTCTTCAAAGCCCAGGACGTTGCCAGGCGCAAGACCTGGCAACTCAGCCTGCTGTTCGTCGCTGCCATTGTCGCGCTGGTGGTTCTTACCAACATCTTCGTCGCGTTTGCCAGTCTGTTCATGGCTGGCACACCTGGCGCCGTGACCCTAAGCTCGGATTCTGCGACTGTGCTGAACAGTATCCCATTCGCCACGTGGGGCTGGATCACCTTTGGCGTGGTCGGTGTGGTCGGTACCGCCAGCCTGTATAAATACCTGCGACTGCGTGGTGGTGGGCGGGTCGTTGCCGAATCATTCGGTGGCCGCCTGCTCACTCGCGATCAAGCCAGCTTCCACGAAAAGCGGGTACTCAACGTGGTTGAGGAAATGGCGATTGCTTCCGGTGTTTCCGTACCTCCGGTATATCTGCTGGAAGAAAGCGGCATCAATGCATTCGCGGCAGGACATACCGTCGAAGATGCGGTCATTGGTATCAATCGAGGCACGATCGAACTGCTCAACCGGGAAGAGCTGCAAGGCGTTGTAGCCCACGAGTTCAGCCATATCCTCAACGGTGACATGAAAATCAATCTGCGATTGATCGCAGTACTGCATGGCATTTTGTTCATTGGTTTGTTGGGACGCCTCCTGCTGCGAAGTTCAGGCAACGCCGGCCGCAAAAATGGCATGCCGCTTCTGGTCTTTGGGCTGGGCTTTGCAGTGATCGGCTACGGTGGGACGTTTTTTGGCAATCTGATCAAAGCCGCAGTCAGCCGCCAGCGAGAATATCTGGCAGATGCCGCTGCCGTTCAGTTCACCCGTAATCCCGGCGGCATTGGCGCCGCGCTGAAAAAGATCGGTGGTCATCTCACCGGATCTTCCATCGAAAACAGCAACGCACATGAAGCGAGCCATCTCTTTTTCGCCGCCGTCGCGCCTTCATTCATGCGTTTCCTGTTTGCTACGCATCCGCCATTGCCTGCGCGTATCCGCGCCATCGATCCTCGCTGGGATGGGAACTATCCCGTGGTCGCGCCGCTGTCTGGTGAAGCGGATGAACGCGACGTTTCTGGACTCGCCGTGGACCCTTCCATCGCCTCGTTCGCCGAATCAGCGAATACTCCTGAATCCATTGTCGAAAGCATCGGCAATCCCGATGACGGTGCCGTAGTACGAGCCCGGGAGCTGATCCAGCTGGCCGGCAACGCGCTGACCCAGGCCGCACACGAAGCTTTCCCCGCAACCGCACTGATGTACGCATTGCTGCTGTCGCCCGATGAAGCAACACGATTGCGGCAACTGGAGCAGATCGCAACTCGGTCCCCACGTGGCGCTCGTGAGGAGACTACAAGACTGCATGATCTGCTGACATTGGTTGACCACGTGCAGAAAACGCTACTGCTTGATCGCGCGGTACCCGCTCTGAAGACACTCTCCACCTCGCAGTACCGTACTTTCATACAACAGGTCGCTGAACTGGTGGATATGGATCATCGCATCGATCTCTTTGAGTGGATGACAAGCCTCAAGTTGATCAAGGACCTAACACCGCACTTTCTCGGTAATCCGTCGGCTCGCGTTCGGTACAAGTCACTGAGCCAGGTGCGGGCTGATCTGCTAGTCTTACTCGCCTCTCTGAGTGGCATCGGCGAAATTACCGGCAGCGGGCGAGAAGCAGCTTTTGGCGAAGGAATTCGAATTGCGGGGTTGGAACCTACCCAGCTACCGGAGACGGAACCCGATTTCTCGGCAATCAACAACGCGATGTTCCGGCTGCGATCCCTTGCTCCATTGCAGAAACCAAAAATACTCAAAGCCGCTGTGGCTACGCTGATGTTCGAACAACGACTGAAAACCGATGAAGCGGCTCTGTTGCATCTGATCGCCGGCGCGCTCGACTGTCCATTACCACCGGTGGCTGTGCATGGCAGCGCGTAGACAGCTGGCGTCACTTGATCTTGGTTCCAACAGTTTCCATCTGCTGGTGGTCAACGTGCGTGATGGTCATCTCAAGGTGGTCGATAAATACCGCGAGATGGTTCGTCTGGCGGCGGGTCTCGGACCTGATGGCAATCTCGATGCGCAAACCGAAGCACGTGCGCTGGACTGTCTGGAAAGACTGGCAGAGCGTGTGCGGGGGCTACCGGAAGATAATGTACGCATCGTCGGCACCAGCGCTCTGCGACAAGCCAAGAACTCGGCGCAGTTCATCGCCAAAGCGTCGCAAATACTTGGCCATCCCATCGAACTGATCGGCGGCCGTGAAGAAGCGCGCCTGATCTATCTTGGGGTTTCGCACAGTCTTGAAGACAATGCAGATCGTCGATTGGTTATCGACATCGGCGGCGGCAGTACCGAACTCATCCTGGGGCGTCACTTCGAACCGGAGGAGATGGAGAGCGTCCACATGGGCTGCGTGGCCATGTCGAACCACTGCTTTCCAAATGGCCATATCGGCAAGCGTTCATTCGAGCACGCCGTCAATCTTGCACGACAGGAACTTGAGCCAGTCAGCTACATGTTTAGGCGCGCCGCCTGGGAAACTGCGATCGGCGCATCCGGATCTGTGCTTGCCATCGATGAAATTCTGACCGGCCAGGGGTACGAGCCCGGCATCATCACCGCTGATGGGCTGCAATGGTTGATCGGCACGCTGATTGAGGCCAAACAGATCGAACTGGCCAACTTGCCACAACTTTCCGCAGAACGAGCCCCGGTATTTTGCGGCGGCGTGGCCATCCTCGCGGCGATCTTTGCGGAGCTTGACATCGAGTTAATGCATGCCTCGACCGGCGCGTTGCGGGAAGGTCTGATCTACGATCTGCTGGGGCGTGTGCACAAAGCCGATGTTCGCGAAGCGACGGTCGCTAACCTTCGCAACCGCTACCACGTCGACGCCGGACACGCTGATCGTGTTCGAGAGCTTGTCATGTCGATGCACAAGCAGGTGGCATCCGTCTGGAAGATCAAGGACGACGATGACGAAGCATTGCTTCGATGGGCCGCCGATCTGCATGAAATCGGTATGGATGTGTCCCACAGTCAATACCACAAACATGGTGGTTACCTCGTCTTCAACATGGACATGCCAGGTTTCTCGAAGCGGGACCAATCGCGTCTCGCCTCGCTGGTGCGCGCGCATCGCCGCAAGATCCAGCTCGGATTCTTCGACGCTGAAGACAGTGCCAGCCTGCTGCGACTGACCGTGCTGCTGCGCCTTGCCGTAGTCCTGCGAAGATCGCGCATCGACGAGCCATTGCCAAAGATCAGTCTGAAGGCGAGCGACACCTCGCTCATCCTGCGTCTGCCCAAGGACTGGTTGAACGCGCATCCCCTGACCCGTCTGGATCTCGAGCAGGAATCCGGCTTCCTGGAGCATGTACCGCTCAACCTCCTCATCGAAGAGGTCTGATTTTTCCGGAAGGACACACATCCCAGTGATTTTCCGGAGGTAGGGTTTTTCCAGAAGGACACACATCCTGGTTTTACATCTGACAAAACCCTCCAAAATCCGGTTTGGTCAATCGCTTACGAGTGTCTGCGTCAAGTTCCCTAGCCTCATTCAGTCTCTTCCACTTCAGCCATGCACGAAGTTGCGGATACTTCTTCCATGGCTACTCCCCGCAAATTGTTGGTCGATCCAACTGTCCCACTCTTCTACCACGTGGCCTCACGCTGCGTCCGTCGGAGTTGGCTATGTGGCAAAGACAAGGTTTCCGGAAAAAACTTCAACCATCGCAAGCAGTGGTTGATTGATCGAATCCGATTTCTGGGGCAGTACTTCGCAGTAGAAGTTCACGCCTACGCCATTATGAGCAACCACTTTCACCTGATCCTTCGCTACGACCCGTTAGCCCATTTGCGGTGGACCGACGAGACAGTCGCTGATCGCTGGTTGTCGGTGTGTCCGCCGAGATCGTGGACGGGGGAGGTCGACGTGGAGGCGATTCCTGGGGTAAAGAGACTTCTCCTGGCGGATGCGAAGCGACTTCGACATGTGCGTACTCAACTTGGATCAATGTCCACGTTCATGAAGCACCTGAAGCAGTCCATCGCCAGGAGAGCCAATCAAGAAGACGGCTGCAAAGGTCACTTCTTCGAACAGCGGTTCTACTCTGGTGCATTGCTCAGCGAGCAGGCGGTCATCAAGGCGATGGCCTACGTCGATATCAACCCGATACGGGCCGAGATCGCAGAAAGCATTGAACAGTGCAAGGAGACCTCGATTGCCGAACGCCTGCAAGTCATCGAGAGCACACCCGAAGCACTTGACGCAGCGCTCGCACCGCTCGTCTCGGGATTGGAGAACGCTGAGCCCGTGGTGAAAATCACAGTGCGGGCGTACATCGATCTGGCAAGGTCGATGGCCAACAAAGACGTCTCGAAGCAGGGCGCTTCCGAGCAGCTGCGCTGGCGGCAGGACCTCGCTACGCTGTCGAGGCAGCAGCGCGCTTACGGACCTGCTCATCTCATAGAATCCTGGCTCGCCTCACGTGGTATGCGCCGCCTTGAGGAGCCCATGTCGGAGTAGCCACCGACATGTCGGCTTGTTCGAATGCCGTTCGATGTCGACGATATCACGAGGACGTATCTGATCCAGCTAGCACTTCCATTGGTTCGCTCGTGCCTCTCTGCTCCTCGGCAATCTCCCAATTAAGATTCGCTACCCTTACGGAATCCGATTGAACTCAGCGCAGTCCCATTCACTTGGTCCCGCACCCCGCCGTGTGTGTCCTTCCGGATTGCCTGTCCTTCCGGATTGGCCTCCTTCCGGATTGGCCGTGTGTGTCCTTCCGGATTATGATCGCCCCGTGAAGGACAACATTTACCAGCAAACACAAACCCATCTGATCGACTTCGCATTCGATCAACGTGTCGCCAATGTCTTCCCCGATATGATCCGTCGCAGCGTGCCGGGTTACGAGTTGGTCGTGCCACTGTCCGGTTTGATGGCCGCGCGCCACATTCGCAGTGGTGATCGCGTGTACGATCTGGGGTGCTCGCTGGGTGCAACGACACTCGCCGTATTGAGTCAGCTCGGTGACACACCCTGTGAAATCCTCGCTGTCGACCAATCGGCATCGATGCTCTCCCGCGCTCGCGAACTGGTCACTGACCCACGCGTGCAGTTCATCGAAGCCGATGTCACAACACTCGACTTGCAGCCCTCTCGAGTCGTGCTGTCTAACTGGTTACTGCAGTTCGTTGATCCGCAGCAACGGCTGCCACTGCTGAAAAAAATTGCCCGTTCGCTACACGGCGCTGGCTACCTGCTCCTGGCCGAAAAAATCCGCTATGACGATCCGGCAACACAATCATTCATGGCGGACACCCATCACGCCTTCAAGGCTGCCAACGGCTACAGCGATCTCGAAATCAGCCAGAAGCGCAGCGCTCTCGAAAACGTCATGATCGTGGATACGGAAACCACCCACATTGGCCGACTGCATGCTGCCGGCTTCAGCCACGTCACTGTCTGGTATCGCTGTCTGAACTGGATTTCCTTTCTGGCCCGAGCATGAGGGCAGATGCGTTCATCACCACCGAGCTCAGCCGTCTGGATGAATACCTGCCGGAATGGGACAGTCTGCGGTCGACACTACTTGCCAGATTTTCTCCTTCCTTTCACGGCGACCAGAGTCGCTGGTTAAGTGCCATCGACGACTTGCTCGCTGAAGGATGTTCTGAAGCCGCACTCAGGAAGTTGATGCCCTGGCGCAAAGGTCCGTGGTTATTCGGCGAACTCGCCATTGACACCGAATGGCGATCCGACTGGAAGTGGGCACGCCTGCAACCGTACTTGAGCCCACTCGCCGGGAAACGCGTACTGGACGTTGGTTGTGGCAATGGATACTTCGGAGTACGCCTGTTGGAAGCGGGCGCCCGGGCGGTCATCGGCGTCGATCCAACCCTGCTCTCCTGCATGCAGCATCTTGCTGTTGCCACGATCAAGGGCATAACGAACAACTGGGTTCTGCCACTCACTCTCGAAGAAGCACCATTGCAAGAATGCTTCGATACGGTCCTGTCCATGGGCGTGATCTACCACCGACGGGACCCCATCGATCATGTGCGCCGCCTATTTGAATGCACGCTGTCAGGTGGCGAGGTGGTACTTGAATCATTGGTCGTTCAGGCAGACCAGAACCTGCATCCTGCCGATCGATACGCCCGAATGCGCAATATCCACGTGATCCCCACCACCACACAGATGATCGACTGGCTCATTCAAGTGGGCTACGTGAATGCCCGCGTGGTGAACATCACACTCACATCGCTGGACGAACAGCGATCGACAGACTGGATGCGCTTCGAGTCTTTGCAGGAAGCGTTGGACCCACGCGATCCATTACGCACCGTGGAAGGTCACCCGGCGCCGGTGCGCGCCATCGTCATCGCGCAAAAATCATAAGACACACTCGACACCAACCCCTGGAGACCACCCAATGATCCTCTACTACGCACCGCTTTCCTGCGCCGTTGCATCACACATCGCGCTGGAAACCGCAGACGCGAAGTACGAAGCCAGACGCCTGGATTTTCGAACCAACGAACAACGATCACCCGCTTACCTTGCGGTCAACCCTAAGGGCCGAGTACCTGCACTGGTTACGAATCGCGGCGTCGTCACCGAGACTCCAGCCATCCTGGTCTACATCGCGCAAACTCATCCGCATACCAATCTTGCGCCGCTGAACGACCCATACCAGTTCGCCCAGTTGCAGGCGTTCAACAGCTATCTCTGCGCCACCGTGCATGTTGCCCATGCCCACCGCATTCGCGGCACACGCTGGGCGGACGACGACGCGGCTATCGCTTCAATGAAGAAAAAAGTACCGCAGAACATGGCGGACTGTTTTTCGCTGATCGAGAACGAGATGTTCACCGGACCATTCGTTTTCGGCGAGACCTACACCATCTCAGATATCTATCTCTACACACTCAGCACCTGGCTCGAGGGTGATGGCGTCGACATCAGGTTGTTTCCAAAAATTGCTGACTTTCAGAATCGGCTGAACGATGACCCCGCCATCGTGCGAGTAATGGCTGCTCAGAACAGCAGGTAAACCCGGATCAGGCTTCAGGCCAGTCACCGAGAGCAACTCGACCGATGAACTCGTGTGCCTCCGCCGGCGCACCGGGCTGCATGAATGGCGCGGAACGCACATCGCGATACAGGCGTGACAGTGTGCTGGCCTGCATGAACGAGGAACCGCCAACCACATCCATCGCCTTGTTGACGCCATCGATCGCCGCCTTGTTCACTACCGCCTTTGCCATCTGATAGTGCTGCATCAGTTCGTACGATTCTTCCATCGACGGCGTCTTCCCTGCATGCCTTGCCGAAAAATCATCCACCCACCGCGTGGTCATCTGTAGAACACCACGACTTGTGGCAAGCAGCATTTCAATCTCTGCAACAAGATGACGAACACCAGCGCCGGATCCGATCACGTTACCCATCCGCTTCTGCGAGCGCCCGGCGTGCACAGCCTGATCCCGAGCCGCTTCCAGAATCCCCAGCGACGCGCCAACCAACGGCAGATTGGCCAGCGCCCGATTTACCAGCACACGAACGCTCCAGCGGCCCCAAGGCCCGGTGATTCGCAACTCGCGCTTTGGCACGGCGACATTGGTGAAGCGAATGGACTGGCTTCCGGAGGCCCGCATGCCAAGCGCATCCCAATCGTCGTTCGGTGTTATGCCCTGGGTATGAATGGGCAGTATGGTGGAGGCAATGTGATCACCTTCGACATCGCGCAGGCGCACGTTCATGGCCAGATGTGATGCCACCGGCGACATCGTGACAAACATCTTTTCACCATTGATGACATAGCCATCCGCACTCACGGTGGCCTCAGTCAGCGGATGCAGATTGTCAGTACCCCGCTCAGTGGCGGTGGCACAGATCAGCATGTCGCCACGCACCACGGCTTCGAGCGATTCACGACCATACCCAATTGTCGCGTACCCTTGGGCGATCCCGCGAGAAACACCCAGATGCATGTTGGTCGCAATGGCAACCGAAGCATCGACACGCGCCAAGGCTGCGATCGCCAGGGTCCAGTCATGCACCGAGTCGAGTCCGAATCCGCCAAGCGCTTCCGGTACAAACGCAGCGGTAACCTTCGCTGCAACAAGATCGCGAAAGTTTTCCGGGTTCATCCGTCCGGCACGATCGGCCGCTTGCGCGCGTTCGGCCAGCGAGTGCGAAACTCTGGCACAGGCTTCGAGAAGCTTTTTCCCAGCGGGGGTTATCGCATCGATCACCGGTGAGTTTCCATTAGACACGCTATGCAACCCTCAAACTACGCTGCAAATCATGTGGCGTTCTCACTTCAAGCTCTTGTGGTCATCAAGATCCCGGCCTCTCGTTTCCGACAACAGAAGCACACAAATGAGCGTCAAAGCAGAAGCAACGGCGATGTACACCGAAACGTACACTGTGCCGTAAGTCAGCCACAACGCAGTCGCAATCGTCGGTGCCAGTGCACCACCCAGAATTGCACCGAGCTGATAACCCAGAGACGCACCAGAATATCGAACCTCGGTAGCGAAGAGCTCTGCAAGAAAAGCCGCCTGTGGGCCATACATCATCGACAGACACACCTGCCCGACGCTGATAGCGAGCGCAATCCAGAGGAATTCTCCCGTATCGATTAACGGAAACAGCGCAAACGCCCACACGCCGACCAGCACCGCGCCTAGCATGTAGACACCACGACGCCCATGTCGATCAGACCAGATCGACGACAGAAACAACGCAGGAATCTGCGCGATGGAACCGATCAGCACGGCCATCAACATCGTGTCTCGAGGCAGTCCGACACCCGCAGGGCTGCTTCCATAGGCAACCACAAAGGCAATCAGGATGTAGAACATTACTTGCACTGACAAGAAAGCACCCGCACCGAGAAAAATTTCCCGCGGGTGTTTGCGAAGCGCATCGAGCACTGGCGACCCACCTCGACCCGTCGA
The DNA here is from genome assembly GCA_043719475.1 of Gammaproteobacteria bacterium. GTDB lineage: Bacteria > Pseudomonadota > Gammaproteobacteria > Pseudomonadales > Azotimanducaceae > SYFY01. Next base: position 9,817 of record JAYSTS010000285.1, read on the forward strand.
CTTTGGCTCTTCGCCTTCTTGAGGTTGTGCCTCCCGTCGACGCTGCAGTTCCTTGAACGCCGGCGTGTCCTCAAGGTGGAGTTGGACATACATGCTCAGCCCAATCAGGATCACACTCATCAGGAACGGGATACGCCATCCCCAGGTCGTGAAGTCCTCTTCCGGCAAGATGCCACTCACCAGGATAAAGGCCAGATTGGCCAGAATCACCCCCACCGGTGCACCCGCCTGGGCAAACGCGCCGTAGTAACCTCTCTTGCCAGGTGGTGCACTTTCGGTAACCAGCAACATGGCACCACCCCACTGTCCACCGATTGCCAGCCCCTGGACAAACCTGAGAACTGTCAACGCGATCGGTGCTCCAATACCAATCGTTTCATAGGTTGGCAGACAACCGATCACGGTCGTTGCACCACCCATCATCATCAACGCGGTAACGAGAGCCTTCTTGCGACCCACCCGATCACCGAAGTGACCGAACAGGACTCCACCTACAGGGCGAGCAACAAAACCGACGGCGAAGGTGCCGAAGGAGGCGATGAGCGCCACCATCGGCGGCATGTCAGCCGGAAAAAAAGCAGTTGGAAAAATCAGCGCCGCGGCCGTGCCGTAGAGGAAAAAGTCGTACCACTCGATACTGGTGCCGGCGAGCGAAGTCATGGCAACTTTGCGCATGGCCGGCGTGGCCACTTTGTTTTCCGACATCTTTTCCGTCTCCCCGTTCACCCGGTCCGAGTATCACAAATTCATGAACGCAGCGTATCGCGGATTTCCATAACCGCGAAGAGGCTACGGCAGCTATAGCGCAACCTTTCACTCTGGCAGCTCAGGAAGGCTGCAGCTATCCTGAGAGTACTCAAGGTGCACAAGCTATGAACCACCCCATTACTGTCCGGAACATTGTCCTGAGGCCAACCTCTGCGACCCCAAAGTACTGGTTCGGTGGACTGGCTTTTGAAACTCACTTTTTCAACGCGCTCTCGAGTACATTCCCGGAAGGTGAGCGCTTCTTTATTCAAAGCGTACGGATCAACGCTGGCAGCCTTAGCGATCCCCAGTTGCAAGCGCAGGTCGCCGCATTCACTGGCCAGGAAGGCCAGCACAGCCTTGAACATGACGCACATGTGCAGTTGCTTATCGACCAGGGATACGTGGCGCTGACGCGCGGCAATGCGTTGATGCGAACAGCGCTACGCTGGTTCACTCGCCACCTGCCTCGGTATTCCCTCGCAGCCACAACGGCTGTCGAACATCTCACAGCGGTGCTCGCCGAAGCGTTCATGCGCCACCCCGATCGTTGGCTTGCGCCAATGTCAGCGGACATGCGCTTGTTATGGCACTGGCACTCGGTGGAGGAATCCGAGCACAAGGCGGTCGCTTTCGATGTCTATCAACAAAGCGTCAACAACACCGGGCTGCGGCGCCTGGCGATGCTGAACATCCTGCCTGGATTGTTGCTCGAGATTTTCGTGAGACAGTGTTACTTCCTGAACAAGGATGGTCGACTCTTCGACGCAGGGGAGTGGCGTCGAGGCACGCGGTTCCTTTGGGGGCGCAATGGACTGTTACGCTGGCTGATCCTTAGGCACTGCGCTTTCTACCGTCGGAATTTTCACCCTTGGGAAACGGACAACACAGAACAGATTCAGCGCTTCGATGCCGACCACCGAGGGCTGTGGACGAGTCGATGAACCTCGTGCCGCCGCTAGTGCTGCTCGCGTTGTTGGTTTCTTCAAGCGCTATCGCTAGTTCCTGCGAAGTACCCGTAAAGTGTCTCCTCTTGTCTACGGTAGCACCGACGCTTTTTTTCTGACGCTCCGAGACAACTCGAATTTTGTGAGGACGAGCTTCCATACTGAAAGCTGCGGCACTGGGTACTGGTATGGCGCGCGCCCGAATTAGTTCGAACTGCCACATCACCTATTTGATGTGGTGGGCCACTTCTGTGCTCGCGACACCTTGTTTTGCCGCAAGCGCCTCTGAATGTAGTCCGCTCGATTCGGCGAGCACCGCATACGCCGCAATTCGTCAGCGGGCAGAGGCCATTTTCGCTGGCACGCCACTGGTCGGGATTGATGATTGCGGATCGCTTCTCTTACACAGATACCTTGCAGTGAGAGCTGGTCCCGCCTCCTTGGACAGTAGAATTCGCAAAGTAAGTGGAGTCGCTGCGAAGTAGCGTTATCCACGGATTGGGCGCCGGCCCCTCTAAG
>JAYSTS010000286.1:0-12008 GCA_043719475.1 Gammaproteobacteria bacterium
CTAGCCCGCACTATTCATGAATGACCTACTGCGGACGCCGATAGCAGCAAAAACACAGGGCGTGCTCCCTCCGCGTGCTCGACGTGCTGTCAAGCACGCCGGCGCGCACGCAGGTCCGCGCCACCCAGCGTTTTCACTACTCTCGACGCCCTCGCTACGATCCTTCATGAATAGTGCGGGCTAGTGGTCAGCCGCAACGAATACAGACTCATCGCCCTCGAACGTCGCAACATTGCGCTACACGAGACCAAGCGACGAAAGCGTGGTGTCCCGCAGATATCGCCCAACCGAACAGACTCGACCCCTCAGGCTCAGAAGGCGAGCCGATAAACGTCCGCGAATGTCCGCGCAAAGTCGATGACTAGGCCTTTTCTGACTGCTGCAGGAATCTCTTCAATGTCCCGTGCGTTGTCCGCTGGCAGAATGATCCTGCGGATGCCCTGGCGCTTGGCAGCCAATAACTTTTCCCGTATGCCACCCACCGGATAGACCTGACCGGAGAGCGTGAGTTCGCCTGTCATCGCCAGTTTTGGCTTGATGGTCTTGCCACTGGCCAGTGAGCACAGCGCGGTGGCCATCGTCACGCCTGCGCTGGGGCCATCCTTGGGTGTGGCGCCGGCGGGTACGTGAAGGTGTACGGCGGCATCGTTGAACCACTCCGGGTCCAGATCGAAAACGCGCGCCTCAGATCGAACGAACGAGTAGGCGATATTGGCAGACTCCTGCATGACAGCGCCGAGTTGCCCGGTGAGTTTCAGGCTGGCAGAGCCTCGATGAACCAGGGCTGCCTCGACCGGAAGTGTTGCGCCGCCCATGGCAGTCCAGGCAAGGCCCGTGACAATGCCGACTCCATGCTCCATGCGTTCCTGTTCGAACAGCCGAGGGCCGAGGTAATCCTTGACCTCGTCTTTGTGAATCGTCAACGGCGTCTTCGTGCCGCTTAAGAGTTTGACGACAACCTTCCGAACGATCCGGGCCAGATGTTTGTCCAGTTGCCGCACGCCGGCTTCGCGGGCGTAATGTTCGACGACTTCCCGTAGTGCCGGCGCGTCGATGCGAATGTCCCTGGGCTTGCGTCCTGATCGTTCGATCTGACGTGGCCACAGATGTTTGCGCGCGATGGCGAGCTTTTCGGAATCGAGATAGCCGGACAGTCGAATCACTTCCATACGGTCCAGCAATGGCCCGGGAATGGTATCGAGCTGGTTCGCCGTACAGACAAACAGCACCTTGGAAAGATCGAAGTCGATGTCGAGATAGTGATCGCGAAAGTTGGCGTTCTGTTCAGGGTCGAGCACTTCAAGCAATGCCGAAGAAGGATCGCCTTGCCAGGACGAGCCGATCTTGTCGACTTCATCCAGCATGATCACCGGGTTTTGCGTGCCGCAGTCCTTGAGGGCCTGCAGGAGTTTGCCCGGCAGCGCACCGATGTAGGTACGTCGGTGTCCTTTGATTTCGGCTTCATCACGCATCCCGCCAATGGAAAAGCGGAAGAATTTGCGATTCAGTGATTCAGCGATGGCGCGACCGAGCGATGTCTTGCCGACGCCCGGTGGGCCGACCAGGCAGACAATTGACCCGGACACATTGCCTCGGCTTACACCGAGGGCAAGAAATTCGAGGATGCGATCTTTGACATCATCGAGTCCTTCATGATGGCGGGCGAGAACGTCGGCGGCTGTCCGCAGGTCGGTTGCGTCGATGCTGACCACGCCCCATGGCAGGCTGGTTAGCCAGTCGAGATAGTTGCGCGTCACGCTCCACTCGGATGAGCCGGCTTCCAGCAGAGCGAACTTGTCCATCTCTTCATTGAAGCGGGTCTGGGCGGATGCCGGGAAGGTCAGTGTCGATGCGCGTTCGCGAAATTTTTCCAGCTGTGTTGTCTTGTCGTCCTTGGAGAGTCCGAGTTCCTTCTGGATGTACTTGAGCTGCTCTCTGAGCACGTGTTCGCGCTGATGACTCTGAATGTCCTTCTCGACATGGTCACGGATCTCTTTTTGCGCCTGAGCAATCTTGAGCTCTCGATGCAGCAGCTCGACCACTTTCTGCAGGCGTGCATCCAGATTCACGGCGTCGAGGATTTCCTGCAGTTTTTCGCGGGAACTCGACGTTAGTGAGGCAGCAAAGTCGGCGAGCACTGCAGGACGATTCGGGCTCGAGCGCGCGAGGAATACTTTCAGCTCCTCGCCATAGAGCGGATTGAGCGGTATCAGTTCCTTGATGATGTTGATGATGGCAACCGCGTAGGCCATCTGCTCCGTGGGCGGCGAATCACTGCGGTCGGAAAAATATTGCACGCTGGCAAGCAAGGGCGGTTCAGATCGACTCCACTGGCGGACCCTGAAGCGTTGCAACCCTTCGAGCAATACATGCAGTACCTCGCCATCACGATGGACACGATGAATGCGGCAGGCGGTGCCGGTGAGAAAGAGCTTGCCGGGGCTGATCCCGGTGTCGGCGGTACCATCGATGCCCAGCAGGCCGACCACGTCCTGACCTCGCTCGCGAATGGCTTCCATGGTAGGTAACCAAAGGTCGGCGGACAGTACGAGCGGCAACGCCTGACCGGGAAACAGCGGCCTTTGGTCGTGCGGCAGAATGTGCAGGAGGCCCGGAAGGGCATCACCCGCAGGAACGATCTGTTTATCGTCTGGTGCGACCAGCACACCGTCTTGTTCAATGTCCATGTGTCGTATTTGGGGTCGGGTTGGCCGGGATTCAAGTCATCAAGAACGACCCCGTGATTCCAGGTGTCTTGCAATCAGTCACCTCCGCACTATCATCCACCCATGTACTCATCTCGTTACAGCCGCACACACACATGTTCCCGCACGACGACTCGCACTTGTTGCGGGTCGCTGCGGGCGGTCGTTCGGTAACGAACACGTCGCGGTGGCCCGGACTGGGTCGCCACGGGTTCCGGTACTTTTCCACCTGCAAACCCCGGCCGGCGACCGCCTTCCGGGGTTTGGCGTTTTTTGCGGATTGGAAATACTGGAAATCGATCAAAGGAGCTTTCGGAAATGGCTGGTTTCGAACATAGCGGAGATTCACAGGATCAGGACGAGCTGTATCGCGTTCGGCATAGTCTTGCCCACGTCTTGGCGCAAGCGGTGCTTGAAATGCGACCGGGCACGACGCTTGGGTTCGGTCCGCCGATCAAGGACGGCTTCTACTACGACTTCGTCCTTCCGCAACCGCTGACGGATGAGGACTTCCCCGAACTCGAAAAGCGCATGCGGCAGATCATCAAGAAGGGCCAGAAGTTTTATCGGGAAGATCTGCCCGCTGCCGAAGCTCTGGCGCGAATTGATGGCATGGGTGAACCCTACAAACGGGAATACGCCGAACAGCTGGTATCGAAGAACGGTTTGACTGCGCTGTCGTTCTATCGCAACGGCACGTTTCTCGACATGTGCGAAGGTCCGCACGTTGAAACCACCAAGGACATTCCACGCGATGCATTCAAGTTACGCAGTGTGGCCGGAGCCTATTGGCGCGGCGACTCGCGCAACAAGATGATGACCCGCGTCTATGCGTGGGCGTTCCTCGACAAGGCAACGCTGGACACGCACGTTGCCAATTTTTATGACGCACAGGCGCGTGACCATAAAAAACTCGGGCGGGAACTGTCGATCTTCAAGATCGATAACGACATCGGCAAGGGGCTGCCCTTGTGGTTGCCTAATGGCACGGTCATCCGGGACGAACTGGAAAATCTTGCCAAGGAACTGGAATTCAAGGGGGGCTATCAGCGGGTGGCAACGCCGCACCTTGCTCGGGAAAGCCTCTATTACACCTCCGGGCATCTGCCGTATTACGCCGATGGCATGTATCCGCCGATGGAGTTGATGGAGTCAAACGAAGACGGTACGGGTCAGGTCAAGGAAACCTATCGACTGCGGCCCATGAACTGCCCGCATCACCACAAGGTATTTGCAGCTGAGCCCCGCAGCTATCGCGAGTTGCCGCTGCGGCTGGCTGAATACGGCCAGGTCTATCGTTTTGAGGAATCCGGTGCGGTGAGTGGATTGTTGCGTGTGCGCGGGATGTGCATGAATGACGCGCACATCTATCTGACGCAGGCGCAGATCAAGGACGAGTTCAAATCCGTACTGGCGCTGTACCAGGAAGCCTACGCGGTGTTCGGGCTGTCCAACTATCGAATTCGGCTGTCCCGATGGGACCCAGAAGATCCAAAGGGCAAAGAAAAGTATGTGGATAATCCGGCGGCATGGGCGGCATCGGAAGCCATACTTGCCGAAGTGCTCGAGGAACTTGATATCAAATATGTCGAAGGGCCGGGAGAAGCTGCGTTTTACGGGCCGAAGATCGATATCCAGTTCGTGACGGTCACCGGCAGGGAAGAAACGGTTTCGACCATCCAGCTCGACTTTTCTGTACCGGAGCGGTTCAACCTGAAGTATGTCGGGCCGGATGGTGAAGAACATACGCCGTATTGCATCCACCGCGCACCGTTCAGTACCCACGAGCGGTTCGTGGCTTTTCTGATCGAACACTTTGGTGGTGCTTTCCCAACCTGGCTGGCGCCCATTCAGGTACAGCTGCTGACGGTATCGGAGCAGTACGACGACTACGCCAAGGCGATCGTTGCAAAACTGCGTAGCGATTTCATCCGCGCAGAGCTTGCATCGTCCAACGAGACGCTGCCGAAGAAAATCCGCGAAGGCACGGTGCGCAAGATCCCTAATCTCCTGATCATCGGTGAACGTGAGGTGGCCGATGGCACGGTCACGCTGCGGCGATATGGGCACAAGGATCAGCATACGATGTCCGTGGACTCGTTTGTGGGCGCGATACAGACCAGCATCAAAAAACGCAGTCTGCAGTTCCAGCTGCCCTGATCTGCGAAGTTCCTGACCTCGTGGACCACGCCTCGTGAGCTCGACCACTGTCGCACAAACCCTGGCGCAGCTCCTGGGCGTTGAAGACTGGCAGGCACTCGTTCTCACCGGCTCCTATCTGTTGCTGGGTGCTGCTGCGGGCGCGCATGCCCTGCTCAACAAGACGGAGCCGCGCGCAGCACAGGTCTGGTTGTTTATCTGCCTGTTCATACCCATTGCAGGCGCAGCGCTATATTTTGCCATCGGCGTCAACCGCATTCAGACCCGAGCCAAGCGCCTGCATGAGCCACAACTACAGGGCATTCCGATACCGCGGCTGTCCCGGGAGTCATTGACCCGGCACGGTCAGTATCTGGTGATTGGCAACCGGGTAGCCGACATGCCGGCCCGGGAAGGCAACACGGCCGAGATGCTGTTCAATGGTGATGAAGCGTATCCGGCGATGCTCAAGGCGATTGCTGAAGCGAAAGAGCGGGTGCTGTTGTGTACGTACATTTTCGATACCGACCAGGTAGGCGCTGAATTCGTTGCGGCGCTCGGGGCCGCGGTGCAACGTGGTGTTGAAGTACGTGTGCTGGTTGATGCCATTGGAGAGCTCTACTCGTGGCCGCGCATTTCACGGGCACTGAGGCGTGCGGGCATAACGCATCGCCGATTCTTGCCGCCGCGCTGGCTGCCTCCCTTCGGTTACGTCAATCTGAGAACCCATCGCAAACTGCTGCTGGTGGATCGCGATATCGCGTTCTGTGGTGGCATGAACATCAGTGCACGGCATGTTGTGCAGGGTGCTGCCGGTCGACAAGTCGATGACGTTCACTTCTGCCTGCGCGGACCAGTGGCTACCGATCTGCAGCGTCTGTTTCTGGATGATTGGCGCTTTTCGGCGGACGAAAACCTGGTGTTGCTGACGCACGAACATGTGTCTGGAAACATGTTGTGCAGGGTTGTGCCCGATGGTCCGAATGAAGACCTCGACAAATTGCTCTTCATCATTCAAGGCGCAATCGCCACCGCTCGCGAGAGCATTCTAATCATGACGCCTTACTTCCTGCCGGAACGAGATCTTATCGTTGCCCTGCAAACTGCGGCACTGCGCGGGGTAGAAGTGGGCATTGTGGTGCCACGACGCAGCAATCTGCCGTTTGTGGATTGGGCGATGCAACATGCTTTACCGGCGCTCGTCGCTCAGGGTGTTCGTGTGTTCAGGCGAGAGACTTTTTCTCATGCCAAACTGTTTGCGGTGGATGGACGGTATGCGTTGATTGGCAGTGCGAATCTGGATCCACGCAGTCTGCGGCTCAATTTTGAAGTTGGCGTCGAGATATTCGATGAAAATTTTGCTCGAGCCATCGAAATCGTCATTCGCTCGGAGATGATTGGTCCGGAGGAAACCGTTTCCGGTCTTGCCGGCCGTGGCCGCCTGCCACGATTGCGCGATGCGGTTATGGCGTTGTTTACCCCCTATCTCTGAGCGCTGGTGTCACCCGTCTGCGTGATGAGGAACGCGTACTCCTGTGCATCCTCTCGCAAAGCTTCAAACCGACCTGACTTGCCTCCATGCCCTGCACCCATGTTGGTTTTCAGCAGCAGAAGGGAATCATTGGTTCTGGTTGCGCGCAGTTTAGCGACCCATTTGGCCGGTTCCCAGTAAGTCACACGCGGATCATTCAACCCTGCCGTTACCAGCATTGCCGGGTAAGGCTGTGCTTTGACGTTATCGTAAGGGCTGTAACTGCGAATGTTCTCGAACGCTTGTTTGTCCTTAATGGGATTGCCCCACTCAGGCCACTCCCCGGGAGTGAGCGGCAGGCTGTCGTCCAGCATGGTGTTCAAGACGTCAACAAACGGCACGTTGGCGACGACTGCGCCATAGAGATCAGGATCCTGATTGACGATGGCACCCATCAGCTCACCACCTGCCGAACCACCGGACGCACTGATTCGTTCTGCACTTGAATAACCGCGGTCGATCAAAAACTTCGTAACATCGATGAAGTCGTTGAATGTGTTGGTTCGCTTGTCGAGTTTGCCGTCCAGGTACCACTGATAACCAAGATCGTCACCGCCACGAATGTGGGCGATGGCATAGGCGAATCCTCGATCCAGCAGAGAGAGGCGATTCGCGGAGAAACCGGGCGGATAGGCAAATCCGTATGCACCATAGGCATACAGGTGCAACGGCTGGCTGCCATCAACCACAAAGCCTTTGCGATAGACGATGGACACCGGAATCTGCACACCATCGCGAGCGGTCGCCGTCAAACGCTCGGTGGTGTATGACGATGCGTCATAGCCGCTGGGAATTTCGCGAACCTTGAGCGTTTCCAGCCGTTTGCTTGCAAGGTGATAGTCCATGGTGGTGGTCGGTGTGACCATGGACTGATATTCAATTCGCAGCCGATCCACGTCGTATTCCGCGTTATCGCCGAGAGTGGCAACGTAGCTGGCTTCCGGAAACGCGATGAACTGTTCAGCCCCTGCATAGTCGCGAATTCTGATATGCGAAAGTCCGTTGATGCGCTCTTCAATGACCACCAACTTCTGGAAAGTCGTCAGTTGTTGAAGATAGTGCTCGTTGTTTGCGGCCACGAGTTCGGTCCATACAGCGGGTTGGCCGATGGGTGCAGTGACGATGCGAAAATTGGGATGGGTGTCGTTGACCCTGATGTAGAGCGTATCGTCGTGCTCCTCGACATCGTACTGACGATCAGCCTGTCGCGCAGAGACCAGCAGCAGCGGTGCACTGAAATCAGTCGTCGGCAAGAGACGCACTTCGCTGGTCACGTTGTCGCCGGTAGACACGATGGCGTACCTTCGCGACTGCGTCTGGTCGATCTGCACGCCGAATTCCGCTGACTTTTCTTCGTACAACACCCGGTCGTTGGCTTGTGGTTCGCCAAGTACGTGCAGAAACACCTTTTTGGAACGCCAGTTTTCGTCGGCATCCGTATAGAGAAAGGATTTGTTATCGGCGCCCCACACCAACCCATAGCGCCAGTTCTCGATACGATCCAATAGCTCTTCGCCGCTAACAAGATTACGCACTCGCAGGGTGAATCGTTCTGAACCGTCGGAATCAACCGCGTAGGCCAGCAGTTTTCCATCCGGGCTGACTTCCAGGCCACCAAGCTCGAAGTACTCGTGGCCTTTGGCGAGCGCTGTTTCATCCAGCAACACAGTGTCGGCGCCGCCGTTGATGGGGCGCCGGTACCAGGTGCGATATTCGTCTCCCTTGCGCCATGCATACCAGTACAGGAAGTCACCGTCCCGTTGTGGAACCGATGCGTCATCCTCCTTCACCCGGCCTTTCAATTCGGCATGGATCGTGTCGATCAAGGGCTCGTGTGGCGCCATCATCGCCTCGAAGTAGGCGTTCTCTGCGTTCAGGTAGCCGAGCACCTTGGGGTCATCGACCTCTGGATAAGATGCATCCCGCAACCAGGCATACGGGTCGGTGAGCGTGACGCCGTGATACTCGGACTTGTACTCAAAACGCTCGGCAATCGGAGCAGCCGGTTGCTGCGTCATTTGTGATGGTTCCTTGCTGGGGGTGCAGCCTGACATTGATAGAAACAAGCAGGCCGGAAAAAAAGCACGCATGCACCAAGCGGCACTGGTTTCCGACATGGAGAGTCGCTCCTGGCGTTATCCTGAGAGTGATCCCAACAGTGATGCCATAGCGGGTCCTGCGGGACGGCGTCAGCAATAGCTGACGCCAGTTGCGATGTTCAACCTTCGTTGGACATCAGATCTCTTGGCAGGGCCGGTTTTGGTGCCCCTTCGAGCTGTGCGACGTGCCGCGTGAGGCTGACGTAGTCAACGAGAATCTGGCCGGTCTCACGCAGCAGCGCGTCGTCTTCTGGTGGAATCTTGGCCGGTTCCAGCGCTTCGTTTTCTTTTTCCAGATCGTCCATCGAAGTGATGAGTGGTTTGCCCTTGACCTTGCGCAGGCTGTTTTCAAGCGCGACGCGCCACTGGTCTTCTTCGGTTTGCTCCTTGCGACGGATAGCCTCGTTGAGGGACATGAATGTTCGTGCGCTTGTTTCATCGGCCTTGGTCATGAGATCGCGCAAGTATGCGAAGTCAGGATCTTTGGCGACCCGGCCATCATGCAGTGATCGCAGTTGCGGGAGAACGTTCTGGAAATCCCCGGTACGGTGATAGACGGCGGGTTGGATCATGTCCCATGGCAACGCATCATCGAGACTCGATTCACCAATCAGCTTGGTGTCATAAAGTTCCGGCAGGGAAACATCCGGCAGAACCCCTTGATGCTGTGTGGACTGCCCGGAAATACGGTAGAACTTGGCAGCCGTGATCTTCATCTGCCCGCGATGCAGCGGAATCAGAGTTTGTACCGTGCCTTTGCCAAAGGTCTGGCTACCGACGATAAGGCCGCGGCCGTAATCCTGAATGGCGCCGGCAAAAATCTCCGATGCCGAAGCAGACAGACGATTAACGAGCACAGCCATTGGACCATCCCAGGCGATCGTGCTGTCGTTATCGGAGTAAACGTTGGCGGATCGTCGCGCTGATTTAACCTGGACGGTGGGTCCAGTTTCAATGAAGAGCCCGGTCAGGGAATCGGCCTCCTGTAATGAACCACCGCCATTGTTGCGCAGGTCGATCAGTAAGGCATCAACACCGTCCTTCTTCAATTCTTCGATCAGCATCGCCACGTCTCGGGTGGTCGATTTGTAGTTTGGATCACCTTCACTCTGCGCCTTGAAATCTGCATAGAAGGTGGGCACTTCGATGATACCCACACGATAGGGGTGACCATTGCGCTGCAGTGTCAGCAGCTTTTTCTGCGCGGCCTGTTCCTCGAGTTGCACGGTATTGCGAACGATGCTGACCGTACGCGCGGGTGTGACATCACCTTCTTTTGGCAGTACTTCCAGCCGGACGGTCGAACCCTTCGGTCCACGGATCAGTTCGACGACATCATCGAGGCGCCAGCCAACAACATCGATCAGCGGCCCTTTTTCTCCTTGACCAACACTGACAATGCGTTCGGCAGGCTGGATGTTGCCAGCCTTGTCGGCCGGACCTGCCGGTACCAGACGTACGACGGAGGTGTAGTCGTCTTCACTCTGCAGTACCGCTCCGATACCTTCCAGGGACAACGACATGTTGATGTTGAAGTTCTGCGAAGTTCGCGGCGAGAAGTACTGGGTATGTGGATCGAAGGCGCCAGCAAACGCGTTCAGATAGGTCTGAAAGACGTCTTCGCTCTTGGTCTGCTCCGTCTGCTTGAGACGATTGCGATAGCGCTTACCCAAGACGTCCTTGATCTCCGATAGCGGTTTGTCGTTCAGCAGCATGGCGAGCGCGGATGATTTCAGGCGTTTGCGCCACAGATCATCCATTTCAGCCTGATTTTTTGGCCAGGCAGCATCCTTGCGTTCGAGTTCAACCGATTCGTCTGTGGAGAAATCGTAGCTCAAGAGCCTGGTGTCGATCTCCTTGATCAGGAATAACAAACGTTCAACCATCCGCTCCTGGTAGAGATTGAAAATCTGATAGGCGATCTGCACATCGGAGCGCTTGATTGCTTCGTCGAGCAGGTACCGATTGATTTCCAGTGCGTCGATGTCAGCCCGCATGAAATACATACGCTGGCTGTCGAGGCTTTCCAGGTATTTGTCGAATACTTCACTGGACAGCGCGTCGTCGATCTCTTTGCGCAGATAGTGTGCATGGCGTAACTGGTCGACGATGGTCGCACTGGTACTCTTGTGTACATTGAGCGGCTCAAGCAGGGTTGGCGACACTACCAATTCGGCGTTGGCAGGCGCTGCAGTTCTGGCGGCGATGGGAGGTTCAGCCTGCGCCGCGGTGGGAGCGCGGGCCGAGTCGGCAGCCAAGGGAGCGGACAGGGCAAACACAAGCAAACCAGCGCCACTGAGTCTCATGCGCAACTGCTTCATTGGAATACGATCCTCTCTAACCGTGTAATCGAACCTCGACGCTGCTCATCCCTTTGATCTGGCGGCGCCTTTGATCTGGCCGTGCCTTTGATCTGGCCGTGCCATTGACCTGGCCCTGCCTTTGACCTGAAATGAGCAAACAGTCGTTGCATCCTGAGCATCCGGAAGCTTTACCGAGGTATGCAGTCTGCTGGCAGCAACATGACTGTTGCCTGACTGCACGACTGGGGGTACTGCTCAGCGCCTGACGCGGTTGTGATAGTGACCCACCACAAGGATCTCTTCCAGTAGCGTTCATTGTCAGCGTACTGGGGCGTTCGTTGAACGCCAGGAATCCGATGAAACAGGTGGTCAAATCTGCTGGTCGCGTGTAGGGTGCTTCCGCCCATAATCCGGGGAGCTTAGCACCTGCCTTCAGTCGTGCGGTGTGGGATGAATGTAACCCGCACCGTGAAACACCGACCAGCGTTGACGTGGTCGCTTTGGTCTTCAGGGACTGATTTCGGATGGTCGGAGCTGCCATCCTTGGTCCTGTCTTCACTGGTACTTTTTTCTGTTCATCTCAGCTTGGAGTGATTGATGCGCAAAATAGTTCTCACCGTCGTAAGTCTTGCTATCGCCGTCTGGATGGTGCCTTCGACAGCTGGCGCTGCCCCGGTGGCGCTCGATTCTGAAATCGACAAGGGCAGCTACCTGATGGGCTACAGCTCGGGCATGCAGATCCTGCAGCGGCTGGGACCAGTGGTTGACAAGGCGGCCCTGCAAGCCGGTTTTGCCGAAGCCCTTGCCGGTCAGGCTTCTCGCGTGAGTCAGGCCGAAGCAGAGGCCGCTTTCCAGGTCATGAGCAAGGCGCTGGATGCCAAGTTGGCCGAAGCAGGCACTGCCGCTGCTAAAGCAGGGGATCAATATCGCGCCGAGAACGCCAAGCGAGCAGGCGTGAAGACAACAGCATCAGGCCTGCAATACGAGATTCTGAAGGCCGGCACCGGCCCCATTCCGACCGCCGACAAGAAGGTCAAGACGCACTACCACGGCATGCTGACGGACGGTTCGGTGTTCGACAGTTCCGTCGATCGGGGAGAGCCCGTCAGTTTTCCCGTCAACGGTGTCATCAAAGGCTGGATCGAGGCCCTGACCATGATGCCAGTGGGGTCCAAATGGCGGCTCGTTATCCCATCGAACCTTGCTTACGGCGAGGCCGGTTCACCACCCG
>JAYSTS010000287.1:0-11969 GCA_043719475.1 Gammaproteobacteria bacterium
TCCAGCGCTGCCACCAGATCGCCCTGGCTGCTCAGCTCGAAGGGACCATGCTGTTCGATCATACGAATGCCATTTTCCTTGACGTTACCAGTGACAATCGCCGAAAACGCGCGGCGCAGTTCCGCTATCAGTTCGTGCCTGGGTAGATCCCGAGACAGTCGCAGTGCTGCCACATTCGCATGATTAACCACAAAAGGTCTTTGCTGCTCGCGGGGAATATTGAGCAGCCAGTTGAAGTAGTAAGCATCCCCGTCCCGACGCCGCTGCTGACGGACTTTGCGCATGCACGCCGACATGTGCTCCCCCACGGCTTCGGCTTCACCAATGATGATCCGGTAGTAGCTGGTTATATCCTCGCCAAGTGCAAGGCGCAGAAAGCGATCAAGCTCGGCGAAGTAACTTTCACTGCCAGACGGCCCGGTGAACACTACCGGCAAGGGCAGACCGGCGTTGCGAGGATCGGTGACGATGCCAAGGATGTAGAAGATTTCCTCGGCCGTGCCCACACCGCCCGGAAAAATGAGAATCGCATGACCCAGGCGTACGAATGCTTCCAGCCGCTTTTCGATATCTGGCAGAATCACGAGGCGATTGACCATCGGATTAGGCGGTTCTGCAGCGATGATGCCGGGTTCGGACAGTCCGATATAACGGCCTTCATTGATACGCTGCTTGGCGTGTCCAACCGCTGCGCCTTTCATCGGTCCTTTCATGGCGCCTGGACCACATCCCGTGCAGATATCCAGCCCGCGCAAGCCCAGGTGATAACCCACTTCCTTGGTGTACTCGTATTCATCGCGACTGATGGAGTGACCGCCCCAGCAAACGACGAGATTGGGGGGCTGGTTGGGTTCGAGCACCCGCGCATGTTTGAGTATCTGAAACACTGAGTCGGTCAGCAGTTCCGAATCAGCGTCTTCGTCGGCCAGCAGATCGGAAAACTCGGTGCCGATGAAGACGATGTCCCGCAGCACGGAAAACAGGTGCTCCCGAATACCCTCAACCATCCGGCCGCGGACAAAGGCCGACGCTGGCGCGCCATGAATCACGAGCTTCAGGCCGCGGGTACGACGTACCACTTCAATGCGGAAATCCGCGTGAGCGTCAAACAGCGCCTTCGCATCATCCGTATCATTCCCCGTATTCAGCACTGCCAGTGCACAGCGTCTGAACAGGTCCATGAGGTCCATACGGTGCGCAGTATTGGTCAGCGCCGACACTTCAAGTTGTGACAGCACTTCCAGCGTGCCACGTGGAGCGACCTGGGCGTTGATCTTGCTCAGTACCGGGAGGATCGGGAGGTCTGGGAGGAGTGGGGTCGCTGAATCGTTCATCAATTGAAAGTGTAGTCCACACCGAGGTAGAACTGGCGAGGCATGGCAATGAAATACCGATCATTGCCAAACGCAAAATCGGCGCGGTCGGCATAACGATCGTTGGTGACGTTGATGACGCGCGCAAAAACTCGTAGCTCTGGGCTTGCCTGCCAATCACCGCGCCAGTTCACCACCAGGTTGCCTTCATACCTGCGCGTGTTATCCGCATTGGTGAAGTAGTCATCCACCCAGTTGACATCCAGTTCGTGGTGCAGGGTTTCGCTAATCTGATAGCCCCAGCGCAGATAACCCATGAACCTGGGTGCGGTATCGACGTCATCACCTTTGTGAATCGTCTCTCCGCCACCCAGTGCACGATCAAAATCGTACTGATGCCGCGCCCAGGTGAGTGAGGCGGAAAAGTCACTCTTGCCGGCAACGTAGTTCGACGACAGTTCGATGCCATGTGCCTTAGTGCGACCTTCGCTGATATTGAACCCGCTGGAATCGCGCAGGATCACGTCACGTGTTCGCTCAGCAAACGCAGCCGCTTGCAGCCATCTCGATTTGTAGCCCGCTTCAACCGATATCAGTCCTTCACTCTTCAGATCCGCAATCCGCTGACCGGACTGCAGTCGATACAGCTCAACCGCCTGGGGCGGACGGAATCCGCTACCTATCGTGGCGTAGAGCTGTTGGTCTGCGGCGAGATCAAAGGCTACGCCTACTCGTCCAGCCAAATCCGTATAACTGTCCTTGCGATCTGCGGGACGCGTGTACAGACATCCACCAAAAGCACAGGGCCGACCATCGTCACGTGTGTTTCCGTCCAGCGCCTTGTTGTCGTAGTCAAGCTTCTGCCATTCAAGACGCCCACTGTGCAGCAGATGCCAGCGTTCGCCGATCGCGAGGTCGAGATCATAGAAGCCTGCCGCACTTCGACCATCCACTTCGTAGTCATAATGCAGTCCGGCTGGACGGGTTGCGACGATGAAGGCAGAGCCAATTGAGGCCGACCGCTGAAATTCGCGCAGGCCACCCCTAAAGGCCTCCAGCTGCAGACCACTGTTGAGCGTCAACGTGTGTGTTTCGAAACGATGCCCGACCATCACGCCGGCGCTGGTCTGATCGTTGTCTTCCAGGGGTTTACCGACCAGGAAATGCTGAATGAAGTTCATCTGGCTGCGACGCGCATAGGGCGTAATCGTCCAGGCATCGCGGCTGAACTGCACCGCCAGGCGAGCGGACCGGGCATCCCGAAACGCTTCCGGATTCGGATTCGATTTCCGCAGCGCACCATCTTCGTATGCATCGGTGCCGACCACAAAGCCGGCGGTCTCCTGATGCAGTACGGTACCGGACAGCGTCGCGCGCAACTCCCATCCGCCTAACAAACCTTCCAACACCGAGTTCAGCTTGTACTGTTCATAGCCTGTCTGTGACTGATAACCATCGCTCTGCGTGGCATTGGCCGTAACTCCCCAGTCAAACCCACCCAGTTCAGTGCGTGTTTCAAGCCGAATCTGGCCGTGCCCATAAGAGCCACCTTCCACCCCGATGCGGGTTGCCTCGGGCATTCGGGTAATGACGTTGATCGCGCCCTTCATGGCGTTACCGCCCAACACCGCACTGCCGGGACCACGCCATACCTCAACTGCGCTTGCCTGCTCGATGTTCATCTCGAAGAGATTGTTGACGTTGCAGAAGCCGGTCGGTCGAATGGGAATTCCGTCTTCAAGAAACAGGAACGCGCCACAGGAGCCCGCGCCGGTCAACGTTGCCGAACGAATAGCGGTCAGATGTTCCTGCCCGGAGCCTCGGGTGATCCACACACCGGGGATCTGCGAGAGCACTTCAGCTGGATGGGTCGGCCTGATGCGATCTATTTGCGCCGTATCGAGGGCGGAAAAAGACGTGCCTCGCCCTGCCTTGGACTGTAACGAGCCAGCAACCACCACAATTTCTTCGACGGATACGGTGCTGGATTCAGACGTCGCCGCAGCCAGTGCCATAGGCGCGGTTGAAGTGGCAAATGTCATGATCAAGATCGTCAACACATTGCGCGCGTGGAGACTTTTCATCGGAGATACCTTTCGAAGCGAACGGCACCTTACTCAATCGATCCCCTTGGCGGCAACCGGTACGCACAACCAACCCACTAACCTTGATTCGACAATAATCGGTAAAGCTGCAGGCGAACAACCCATCGCGGCGTCAGGCAGCCCTCTGCGCTTTCGGAGCGGTCTCGAACCGCGACCAGCAGCGCCGCCCAACGATTCATCCTGCGCGGATTTTCGGCAAGGACCGTTACAAAAATCGCGATCAGAAGATCGTTCCCACAGACATTGGGTATCCTGACTTTGTGGTCTCTTGTGGGAGTGGTCTCCTGACCGCGATCTGGGTGAATGAAATCGCAGTCTGCGATTGTTGGGGTCATCGAAGATCGCGATCAGGAGATCGCTCCCACAAAGTCACGGAACCAACGGTTCGCGATCAGGAGATCTCCCACAGACATTAGCTATCGTGACTTTGTGGGAGCGGTCTCTGACCGCGATGGGGTTCGCGATCGGGAGATCGCTCCCACAGGGCGCTTTTACTCGACGTCCCACTGCTGAATCTGCCAACTTCATGGGTTGTGCCCTCATGGTTTGATTTCCGCTGCAATCCCGACCTTCTCTCCAGTCAATCGTTCCGAAGCTCTTAAATACCCCTGCGCAGCACTTTCGGTTGCGTAATTTTTGTCCAATTGAGGCTAACTTTTGAGGCTAACTACAGGCTAACTACAGGACGATCAATGACGCAGACGCTGCGGTGCCTCATCGGCCGGTCGCGCATCCATACCCACAAAGGCCAGGAATCGCTCCACATAACGCTGGTCGAAACGCATGCGAAACTTCAGAAAAGGTCCTTGGGCACTGTACTGGGCGCCAACAAATTCATCATCCGAAAAGCCAGCGAAGTTGTAACCGAGCGATACCCACGCCTGCCGCGCAAACGTGCGGCCAACTTCCACGCCTACGCTTAATTCTTCGACACCGGCCGTCATGCTTCGGCGGATTCTGGCCTGCGCGCCCACATCCCATCGCGAATTCAGGTCAAAACGATACTGGGCCCCGGCAAGCGCCGTCAGCCCATCGTAGGTGTCGGTGTCGAACCGCCCATGGGCCAGGCGCAATCCACCCACCAGTCCGATCTCATGCCGATCCTGCTGCCAGTTCACATGAATGTTCTCGGTGATCGAACGCGTGCGCGTGTCGAGGGTGTCACCTCTCGCTTGGACAACATTGAGGTCCAGTCTGTTGAAGACAGACCACGGACTGCCATCAGGACGCCAGGCTGCGCCAATGCGTGCTTCCATCAACTGACTATCACCACCTTCGGACAACTCCTCCAGTAGATAACCGACGCTGGCGGAGACTGATTTTCCGCCCGACAACTGGCGCGCCGCGCCTAACAACCAATTCCACTTGCTCACCTGATCACCGGTGTGTCTTTCCAACCGGGTACTGACATGCCACTCGTTGCGCCGCATGGTTGCGCCTGCAAACCAGGCGGTAAAGTCGCCGTTTTGATTGCCCTGTACCGGTGGTGCCGCCGGATTGAATGTCGACGGCGTCGACTGACCCGATGTGGGTACACCGTTCAGTGTCTTCACCTGATCGAAGCCAGCGTCAACCAGCCACTGTTGATTGACCTGCCATTGCTGAACCAGACCGGTGTTCGAAAACAGACGCGCGCCCTGCTCCGTCATCTCCTGCCCAAGCCACGACTCGACACTGCTGCCGGTCCATGGGCGAGCGCGTACGCCGACTCGGGTATGTCTGGAATCATTACCCCCGGTTGTGGCCAGTTCCTGTTCAAGCAACAGCGTCACTTCCGGTGTGACCGCCATCTCTGCACCGAGCAACGTACGATCGGGATAGTCGGTACTGCCGGCACCCGACGAAAGGTTGAACTCAGAATCGCCGCGCAGTGCGAGGCGTCCATCAAGGAAAGCACGGGCAACACCGACACCTACCAGATCAGCAGATCTTGATTCTCCTGCCACGGTTTCTTCCCGTACTGACTGCAAGACCCCGCGCATGCTCATGCTGCCCAGCGTGTAGCGAGACTCGACACTTGCGACATCACGTGTACCACCTTGGTGCATCGTGGCCTGCCGAAATAACTCACCGCGCAGACTGAGATTGTCGGCTGCGCGGTATTCGCCTTCGATTCCGTACTTGCGCGTATCGGCCTCTGTTGCCGGCGCAAGTCCCGCACCGAACAGAAGATCCTGCTCACGATAATAAAACTCGCCAGCTGCCTTCTCGCCTCGGTATTGAAAAGAAGCGATCACCGCCTCTGCCGGTCCTGTGAAATCTCCGTTACTTTGCGCAGCTTCCAGTTGAAGGTGCGTCTCCGATGTGAATTGCATGTGCAGGTCAATCGCGTTAAGCGTAAGGTTGGCGCCTCCCGCACTGTCACGCAGAATGGTCACCCCAAGCTCACTGTCGCGATCATCCAGTTGCACCGTGGCTCTAGTGCCCATCACGACATCCTTGCCACCCGATGGGCTCGAAACGTCATAGCCCACTTCGATGAATACCGGATTGAACTCATTATCCTGCGACTGAACGGGTTGCTTGAAGAGCAGTGTTCCACGATCGTAGTCAATGCTGTAATCGAGATATCGCATGAGCGTCTGTCGTTCAAGTTCTCGCTCGGTGTGCAGACGATCACGAGTAACGATACTGACGTTCTCTGTGCCCGCAGACAACGGTGAGCGCGAGAGCCGATAGAGTCCAGAAGTACCGTCCGGTCGCAAGACATCCTGCACATGGGTATCTGCGGAATCGCTGGCAAACACCTGCACTCTCATTCCGTTTTCGTTCCACGAGGAGCGAATCCCGTTCAGCGTTCTGTCATAGCGAGCCAGCTCGCTGCGTTCAAATCCGGTATTGAAGTCACCGGCTTCAATCTCGAGGTTATCGCGTTCCGCCTTGACGTAGAACTTGCGTTGACTGACCGCATCCAGTCGCTGTTCGCTGCCATCGCCGTAGAGTGGGTAAAACTGGCCCGGATCGATCTGTTCATCTCTCATCGATGCCGTGTCCGTGTTTTTGTCACTATCATAGGCTGCTGTAACCAGCCAGTCGCCTCGCACCATACCTTTGGCGTAGAATGCCAGCCTATTGTCCATATCGTCAGCCTGTGGGCGTTCACTCTGCCCGAGCCGACTCTCAGCCAGTCCCACCACGACCAGATTCTGGCGCCCTGGCTTCAGTCGTGCACGCAGTTTCTCCTGTCGCTGGTCACTGAAGTTCATGGAGATCACGACATCGCCAGTGCGCGTGGTCGGCTCCAGTTGTATGAACGCAAGTCCATCACGACGAACCTGCCAGGTTTTCATACCCGATCCCGTCGTCGTGACTTCCAGACCTTCGGCTTTGTCCAGTGGCTGAAATGGTGTGTTGACACTGAATTCACCCGTTAGACCAGGGCGCGCTGGACGGCCCTTTCGGTCATAAAACCGAATCGCCAGCATAGGCGGGTTGACGCCGTCAGCAATCAGATAACTTCGTTCACTCACCAGTTCGGCTCGAACAGGTGCGTGACCAAAATGCACGCTACGTTCTATTTCCTGGACTAGCTGATCATTGTTATCCATGAACTGCACGCGCAAGAGAGAACTCCCTTCACTGATCGGGACGTCTTTCCATCGCGACAACATCAGACCTCGATCATGATCTGTTGTCGTACCGGTAAAGGCCACCGGATTGACCAGACGCCCATCGACAGACAGCACGGGGCGCAACACACTGGGATGCATGATGACAACCGGCACCACCGGCAGTCTCGGGTTGTAATCTTCGCGCGGCCAGATCAGCTCCGCCTGGATGGGTTGTGTGGTCAGCCACTCCACAGAAAATTCTGGTGCATCCCCTTCGTCGATCAGCGGGATGACGTAAGGGACCTCATTGCGTTTAACCACCGGTATTGGCATCGACATCACCGCGCCAGTGCCTCGGCTGACGCCGGACTGCCCGAAGGTACCAGTCTTGACGATCAACGAACGACTGCCCGTCTGGGCCTGCGCGATGTTGCTGACAGTGCTTGAGCGATGTTTCCCCGTCACCGTAGCCAGTGTCACCATCGCTTTGACTTCGGGTTGCGAAACGCCTGGCAATACTTGAGCCTGGATCTTCAGACGATGCCAACTGTTGGCCGACAGTGACGGCAGTGCAAACGTCAGCGCACCGCTCTGTGCATCAAATGGATCACGCAACGGATCCCCATCAAATATACCGCTCGCCGCAACGTAACGCAGCCCATCAGGCAGAATCATGCCAACGCTGCCCTTCTCCACAGCGAGCTTACCTGTGCGTATCAACAGGCTGTATTCGATAACGTCTGGCCCAACGCTGGAATCAGTGGGGGAATCAGTGCGGGAGTCGAGCTGCAAGGACCATTCGGTGACCGGAGGTGGCGCGTCCGTCAACGCAAACTCGACGCGCGCTATGGAACCTTCTGCAAGGTCAGCAAACTGCACACTGCCATCAATGTCGATTCGACTGTGCTGACGACACGCATGAGTTTCGAGTGACTCCGGTATCGTTACCGGATCAAGCTGGACGACGTGCGTGCCAGCCTCAAGATCTTCGAAGTGAAATCGCCCCGTGCTGTCGGTCAGGGCATAGGCGCCATTTTCCAGGAGAACCCGCACACCACTCACCCCCGGTGCATCGACTGCGCATCCCTCGCGAACCTGACCAACCAGGAACCCACGATCACCGAGCATCGAGTCTCGCACCATCACATCTGCAAACGCTGTCGGGCGTGGGAAAACCTGTGCCGATTGAAGCACAACGGTGTTGCGTGCGATGCCTTGTCTCGTAGCGACACTTGCTTCGGCCACATAGGTCAGCGAAGTCTCATGGGCTACGCTTGTCGCGGGCATCGTGAATGTCAGCAGCGTGCCTGATGCACCAATGTCAGGCTCGAGCGGTTGATTATCGAGCGCAGCGGAGCCAGCCCGATAACGAAATCCTGGTGGTAATTGGTCTACCAGGGTGGCGTTCAATTCTCCGATCGCAAGTGTCTCACTCTGAACGCGAACGCGATACTGAACGAAATCGCCGACCTCGATGACTTCGGAACTGGCTTCCTTCGTGACAAACACACCGGTCGCGAGTGGATCCAGTGGAATATCGAAGGCCAGATTTCCCAGTTGGTCCACGACGAAATCGGCGCCGCGTGATCCGTCCGCGAGGCGATATCGGCCAGCGCTGAGAAGCTCAATCTGCGCGTCGGTGCGAGAGCTGGGAAAACTGTAACTGCTGGCAGGTACAACCTGCAGTCGGTAACGACCGGCGCGAACTTTCGGAAACAGAACCGCGCCAGCTGGTGGTCGATAGGTGCGCCCCGCGCCATCCGACACAGATTGACCGCTGCGCACCGTGACTGGCGACTCCGAAGACCCATCGAGGCCGGTCACGGCGCCTGTCGCAGGCAGACCGGTAGCCGCATCCAGCAGCGAGACCTCAACGCCGTCCAGGAGAGCCCCCGTGGTTGCGGAAAACACTCGGACAAATCCACTGATCACACCGTCGGTGCCTACGGAATCTGCAGCATCATCTGAATCGACATACGATACTGAAAATGCAGTGTTCCCAATGGTAGCTGTGTTCCCAATGGTAGAAAGCGCGCAGGCTGCCGACAAGGTGTCGGACGTATTGATGTAACCGGAAAAGACCCCGGAATCTGCTGCAGTCTCGGTAAGTACCACGGTTTCTTCGTCCAGCCCTGCGCGCGCTACGACTTCAACCTGTTCACTGATCGCCGAGTCGCGATTCTCGTCCAGGTCGGTAACCAACAAGAACACGGTATCGCCAACGAGAAAGGCGGATGCCGGCTGGAGCGTAGTATCAGCCGGCAACACGATGTTGTCCCCTTCCGGATTACGCGGTAGCGCACCAACAGACCCACCACAACGACCGGCTTCAACATGAACCTTGAGACCTTCAGTCGTTCCTGTGGCATTCGTAAACAGCGTGATGGAGGCCGCAGTGGATTGCACTCTGCGCAAACGAACCGAAGCCGTTGCCATGGCCTGATCCAGTGCATCCCGTGCGTCCACATAGTCCAGTCGCACTTGGTCCCCAGCGCGAACGGTGAGGCGACAGTCATCTCTACCACTGGCGCTCCCACCAGCATCAGAAGTCAAACCAATCACCGCTGTGAATACGCCCGTATCGATCCCTGTCTCCAGTAGTCGAATGATCTCTTCGTCGCCGTTGGAGCTTCGAAAACGAGTGAGTAACCCATCAGCTACTCCGCGATCCAGATTGGCATCTGCGTCAACCACTTCCAGAACCGCCGGTTCATCGGAACGCATTTCATCGCCATAAATTACGTTGTAGGTCGCCGGCAGCGTGAGCGAAATGCCGGTGGCAGATTGTGAACCACACTGAGCAAGGAACAGTGCCGTCGGCTCACCAAGCAGGTCGAGTCGGCCGATCCTTGCAGTAGATCGCTGCGAGGCGAAACGCGATGCCCGCAGGTTGACCAGTCTGCTAACCGAAAGCCCGCCTATATCGGTCGCAGTAATGGTCAGCGCAACGTATTCCCCGTCGCCAAGCATCTGATCTGGAGACAAACGCAGTTCACCACGGACAATCACAAAACGGCCATCGTCGACCGTATAAGTCAACGTGTCCCCGAAGTCAGGATCAAGCGCCGACACAGGCCCGATCACGGCACCTGCAATATCGGCGGGTACATCGGATTCGGGAACTGTCAGCGAGTAAGGCGTTTCATTGACATTGACGACGGGAATGGTGAACTCATGGATGAGTTCACCTCCGTAGGTGTCACGAACCATGACCAGCACACGAACTTCAGGAGTCACCTCGTAATCAAACGACAGACCAGGTGCAAGATACAACCTGTCATCGATGATCCGGAATCGGGTATCTGCCGTGCTGAAGGTGAGACTATCGGCGGCGTCGTTGTCGCCTCCAGCAAGGCGCCCGACAAAACTCTCCAACTCGTTCTCCGGAACGCTGTTGGCATCCAGATGAAGAGCGTGCGGAGGGCTGTTGCCGGAGTCACTGGCTGCAACCAGCGTATCTGCATCCGATACAACGTAGGTCCGGCCTCGTAAATCGAAGGTGATTGAGGCGCTGTTGACGATCTGCGTTCCAGGGGCGATGGCGAACGTCTGCGACATGCACAGGCATGTCAACATCCATACGGCAACAAGGCGGTAGGCTGGAAACACAGTCTATCTCGCGATCCGTTTGCGAAGTAGAACAGAGGACGCAAGCGCCCTCTGTCCAACCAGTGACTCCTATCGCGTCAACTGACGCGATAACAAGTCATCTACGCATCGTTGATGGTCACGAGGTAAGCGATGTAGCCTGTCTGTCCGGCAGTGCAAGTCCCGATCGCAGCGTCATCAATCTCTGGTGTACCACCGCCAAACGCCTGCGAGGTAGCGATTGCGACAGCACAACCTTTTACCCAAACACGGTCGAGATTGGTGCCGATACTGGCACGATCGAGTGATACTGTGGTTGGCGTGCCACCCACGGTCATGGTTACCGACGTTGGGACATCGACTGCGGTACCAGGATTAGCCTGATCTCCAACCAGCACTGACGGATTGGGTACGTCATCGTCAATCAGTACGCTTTGAGCCGTGAACGCGGTGGTCGTATTGAACACACCAACGACATATAGCACCACTGCGCCAGGAATTGACTTCGGATTTACCGTCACCACTCTCACACCACTACCGTTGTAGCCGTTACCCGAAATCGGGTCGAAGAGGACTTCGACATGCTTGACTACGGTCAGGGTCAGTACCGAGATAAACCCGCTGGTGTCTGAACTCTGTCCATTGAACTGAGCATCCACCAAAGCTACCGCAGTGCCAGCTATAAAATTGAACCGGATGTCTTCCGCATTCGCAGAGCCTGCATCAGCGAAGACAGATTCGACCGCGTTGAGGTTGTTCGCCACGTTGGAAGCTGTGCCGCCAGGCGAAACGTTGCCACTGCTGTCAGCCGTTAGTGCCGAACCACCCGAATCTGCAACCGCAGCAACCAGTGTGAACGATCGATACTGGTTGGCAACCGCCGCGTTGGTCACGTTCACCACCACGTTGATGTTGGTGGACGCGTCTTCGTTCAGCGATGGCAGCGCAAGCACAGTGATTCCTGTTGCGCTGAGCGCAACCGAGGTTTCAGCACCATCAATGAGGTTGTTGTTGTTCAGATCGTTCCACATCGTGCCCGTCGAAGGTGTGGGTGGAAACACGGCGGGACTGCCGCCCTGCGCCGTGAAACCAGTTACCGCCTGCGTCGAACGATCAACCAATGCGACCCGCAGCCGCGCCGCCTCGTTCGTGCGGTTTGACACGAGATAGTTCAGGGAATTGGTCGTGCCTGGGGTAGCCGTTTGACCAGGGATGACACTGACCCAGTTCGCGTTCTGGGTGACCACTGCCACGTTCAGCTTTCGGTCAACCGTGAACGCAACTGAGGAACTGCCAGTTTGCGCAACGCTATTGACCTGATAGGCCAGCGACACGCTGTTGGTGACTACGGTTCCGGAGTCCGTCCCTAAGGCAAATGCCAGAGGTTGAAAACCGAGGCTCAATACCAGGCC
>JAYSTS010000288.1:0-4631 GCA_043719475.1 Gammaproteobacteria bacterium
GCCGGCACCCACCAGAGCAGGAAATACAGATACCAATGACCGGCGATCGTAAACCCGGCCAGAAAGGCCATGTTGATGAGGATGTTGCCACCCAGTCGATTCACGCCGTTCCGAAGACGTTCGCCCGTGGTTACCCCACTGAACGCTGCTCGAATACTGCCACCATATTGTTTGAAGCCTGTCTGGCCGGTGAGGTCACGAATGATCTTCCTGAGCAGGCTCGATCGCGCTATCGGAAACGGTTTGGACAACCCCAGATCCGGATCGTTTGGCTGTTGCGTATATTGATGGTGCCCCAGGTGGGTTTTTCGATAGGTATCGATAGCGCCTCCCAGCAACGGCCGATTCATCAGCCATTGCGCAACCCAATCATTCAGTGAGCGATTTTGGAGCAACGTGTAATGCGCGGCGTCATGCGACAACACACCGAGCCCAAGCTGCCGAGTGCCGATGATGACTATCCCGAAGAGAACCGTGAATGGATTGGTCCAGATGGAGACGACGATCCACGTACCCAGGATGACCGCCCAGCAGTGAATGATCGCCCACCAGGCCTGCCACGAATCCACTGCACGCAACCCTGCAATTTCTTCAGGGGTGAAGAAGTCACGTGATCGTTGAAGCGTAACGGCGTGGTCAGTCATGATGGGATTCTACACCCGGGTCCCGCAGACGAAACAAGTGGGGAATTGCTTTGCACGAGACAAGAGGAGCAGACGTTGTGCCGAGCCTGTTTCACTTCAGCGAGGATCCAACGATTACCTGCTTCGTGCCACGTCCGGTCCGTATTCCAGCCGATCGATCACCGGGAATGGAGTGGCTGAATGAACCGTTGGTGTGGGCGATTGATGAGTGGCATCAACCGATGTACCTCTTTCCCAGGGAGTGCCCGCGTATCCTGGTCTGGACCATCGCGACCACCACCGACGCAGATCGGACCACAACCTTCGGTGATACAGACGCCCGGATGCTGGCCTATATCGAACCGCCATGGCAGCAAGCCCTGGAGGAGAGCCATTTGTTTCGATACGAGATGCCTGCAGGTTCATTTACATCACTCCATGACGCCGGCATGTATGTGTCGCGCAAGACTGTGATCCCGATTGATCGCACAGAAGTGTCTGATCTCCCGGCTGCACTGCGTGATGAAGGAGTGGAATTACATATCGTGCCGACCTTGACCGCTCTGCATCAGGTCTGGAGAACAACATTGCATACCAGCGGCATTCGCTTGCGTAATGCGCGTTACTCAACGCTCTGAACTGTTAGCCTTGATTCGACAATAATCGGTAACGCTGCAGACGCACAACGTAAGCGTCGCCCCAACGATTCATCCTGTGCCGATATTCGACATGGACCGTTACAAAAATCGCGATCAGGAGATCGCTCCCACAGACATTGGGTATCGCGACTTTGTGATCTCTTGTGGGAGCGGTCTCCTGGTGGGAGCGGTCTCCTGACTGTCGATCGTTGGGATCATCGAAGATCGCGATCAGGAGATCTCCTATAGACATTGGGTATCGTGACTTTGTGGGAGCGGTCTCTGACCGCGATAGGGTTCGCGATCGGGAGATCGCTCCTACTCGCGCTGTTACTCGACGATTCATTTCTGCTGCGATCCGACCTTCACTCCAGTCAATCGTTCCGAAGCTCTGAACCGTTCGGACCGTTGCTCTACCAGCGATAACCGAGCCCCAGGGAAATCACCGGGAAGAACTCGTATTCATCCGCATCGTTTTCGAACGCTGCCCGTTCCGCATCTGCGTCGGCCTGCAATCGAGTACAGGTGGCGCTCGGTACCAGCGCGCTACACGTCACATCGAGATCAAACGATGGTGAACCTTGAAACATCACCCCTACATCTCCGCTAATGGACAGACCATTGTCACCACCCGGCGATCTCGAAAAGCCAATACCTGCGTAAGGCGCGACGCTGTTGAAATCCGCCTTGCCCTGCGCGGTTCCCACCTGGGCGGCCGAATAAATGACGTTGTTGAACTCGAAGGTACCCGCAGTCGGCTCCGCATCGACATCGAGTCGATTGCCATTGAGCAGAACTCCGGCCGAAACGCGAAACCAGCCACCACTCGGGTGAAAGTCCAGAACCAGACCTCCGGACTTGAGCTTCAGATCACCGTCATAACTGACGTCGCTGTACTCCTCGTCCAGCGACAGGCTGAACCCATTGAGCACGGCCCGTGCAGCCAGATTTGAACCGAAAGTTCGCTTGACCTCGACCCCAGCACCCAGCGTTGACGCTCGAGCAGAAGTTTCCCAACGACCACTGGAGGCGTCTGACGCTGCCATGACCGGACCGATGCCCAGCAGCGCGAACAGCGAGCAGGTCGTTCTCGTGAGTCCATAACGCCTAAGCTGCCTCATGCTCATCTCTCCTTAATTAGTGGTTAATTGGGGACACCGGCAAAGGGTAGTCACGGGCACCTAAGGCGGTCAGAGACGCACTTCCCAGATCGACACAAAACAAGCACGTCTGTCGCGCCTATCCTCAATGCCTGGTTCAGGCCACAATCACCGGCTTGCCTAAACCAAAGAGCCGACAGCGTATCCCATGCATCCACTTTCACTGACCGGTACACCGGCCGCCGGTCCGCTCGGTTACCACAGCTGGGCGCTCTTTGAATGGGCTCGAAACCCTTACGTCATACTCGTCACGATTTATATCTTTGCTCCTTACTTCACGACGACGGTGGCCTCGAACCCCGTTGAAGGCCAAAGCCTGCTGGGGTTCAACAATACGATTTCGGGGCTGATCATCGCATTGACTGCGCCTTTTCTTGGCGCCATCGCCGATCGACGCGGCCGACGCAAGCCATGGATCGTCGCCTTTGTCACCGTCATGGTACCGGCTGCGTATCTGCTGTGGTGGTCATTGCCCGGTGGTGGTGGCATTGGCATCCCGGCTACGCTTGCCCTGATGGTGATCGTCAGCATCGCCTTCGAGTACTCGGCGGTGTTCCACAATGCGATGCTGCCGAGCATCGCGCCGGTTACCAAGGTAGGTGTTATTTCAGGTTACGCTCTCGCCTACGGCAACATCGCTGGCCTCTTGCTGATGGTGTTTGTGCTGTATGCCTTTGCACTGCCCGGGACAACCGAGTGGTCGTTCATTCCGGAAACGCCACTCTTTGGTCTGGACCAGTCCACCTCTGAACAGGATCGAATCGTCGCCCCGCTCGCCGCAGTGTGGATGCTCCTGTTCACGTTACCGCTCATGTTATTCACACCGGATGGCAAGGATGCCAGCGGTTCTGTCAGCACCGCTGTCCGTGATGGTCTGCGTAGTGTGTGGGAAACCGTGCAGAGGCTGCGTCACTATCAGAACATGGCGCTTTATCTGATCTCGCGCATGATTTTCAACGACGGCATGGTCGGCGTACTGATCTTTGGCGGAGTCTACGCCGCCGGCACCTTCGGTTGGGATACGACGACGATGCTGATTCTGGGGATCATTTCGAGTTTCTCGGCTGCGGTAGGCGCCATCATCGGCGGCTGGCTCGACGATGCACTGGGGTCACGCAAAGCTGTACTGATCGCCATTGGTGGCACTGCCGGCCTCTTGGCCATCGGCGTCAACATACAACCGCACATGATTCTGTTCATGCCCTACGACAACAGCGAACCGGTGTGGTCCTCGCCCTACTTTTCGACATTGCCAGAACTGCTCTTTTTCCTGAACAATCAGCTCTTCGCGATGTTTATCACGGTCGGTTTTGCCTCTTCCCGGACCATGATGGCCCGTATCGCCCCACCGTCGATGATGACCCAGTTTTTTGGGTTGTATGCCCTTTCGGGTACGGCTACTGCCTTTCTTGCGCCATTGCTGGTCGGCACATTTACCCGATATTTCGACAGCCAGCGCGCCGGTTATTCCTCACTGATCATTCTGCTCACCGTGGGCTTCTGCATGATGTTCTTCGTCCGTGAAGAACAGGCAGTTGCACACAGGGAAAGCTGAGGGACAGTTGATCAGGTTTGAGACGAGGACGAACAGGGTCGGGCAGCACTACAATGTGATGATTCTCAGTAACGGACTGCACTAAAATGCACAAGACACTACGTCGAATCGGAATCTTCTGCGTCGCCTTTCTGTTGAGCGGCTGTGCGCTTCAGTACATTCCTCCCGCCGATGGTCGTGTGTCGGTGATCGACTTGATCATGTTTGGCAATCTGTACGTCAACAAGTCCGTCACCAGTTACGGGCATCTGGTGGTCGACCCGGCCGACGACTCTGCAACTCTGTTCTTTCACGCTGATCACGCAGCCCGACGTGGCGAGCGATTTGCGTTGCCGATTACGTTTACCCCAGATGTGGACGAGAAGAAACTGAGCGGCTGCAATGGGCAGGAAGTGCTCATGCGGGGAGTGATCACGAAGACGCCCACGGGGATTTCGCTGCAATCAGGCAACGACTTCGTCTGCTGAACTGGGCGAGTGCCGCTTAGCCCGCACTATTCATGAAGGATCGTAGCGAGGGCGTCGAGAGTCGTGAAAACGCTGGGTGGCGGTACCTGCGCGCGCGCAGGCGTGCTTGACAGCACGTCGAGCACGCGGAGGGAGCACGCCCAGTGTTTTCGCTGCTATCGGCGTCCGCAGTAGGTCATTCATGAATA
>JAYSTS010000289.1:0-2194 GCA_043719475.1 Gammaproteobacteria bacterium
CCATCCATGGTTGTCATGCACTTCTTCGAGAATGATGGTGAATTCATCGCCTCCGAGGCGACAGATGGTATCGCTCAGCCGCAACCTGCTTTTCAGGCGCGTGGTCACCGATTGCAACAACTGATCGCCTAGCTCATGTCCAAGCCGGTCATTCACCGATTTGAAATGATCCAGATCCATGAATAGAAGGACCACCCGCCGACCACCCCGGGTCGCCAGCGTGATCGCATGTTTGAGGCGATCTAGCATGAGCAGACGATTTGGCAGGCCCGTCAACGCATCGTGGTACGCCTGATGGCGAATGACCTCTTCATCGTTTTTCTTGTCTGTCACATCGTGCAGACTGAATACTCGCCCGACGATGACGTTATTCTGCAGTTGGGGTATGGACGTCATCTCAAGAAACCGCCCATCACTCATCGCGATGAGTTCCTGTCCCTTGGTGTCGCGGTATTCAACGATGGTTCGCAGACTCTTCATGGCCTGCACACGTGTTTTTGCCAGCCGCAGGAACTTTCGCAATAGTGGCAACACACTCTTGCCCAGGAGTGCGGTCTTGTCCTCACTTGGCCAGAGTTTACTGAACTGTCGGTTGTGAGCCCGAACCAGAAGATCGTTGTCTACAACGACGATTGCATCAACGGTTGAATCGAGCGTTGAACGGAGCAGCGAGTGCGAGCTCGCAAGCTTGTCACGCGTCGACTGCAATTCCTGCAGCCGTGCTTCCAGCGTTTCGTTACGTTGCCTGAGTTCCGATGAGCTGATTTCGATGGATCGCTCGAGCAGACGACGATCTTCATCGGCCTGGTGATAAGCACGGTCCACGGCAGTCAGCAGCAATGTCAGCCCGGAATCCTCAATTTCGGGAACAAAGGCAGTTTTGTGCAGTTGTCTACGCAGTAAGGGGTGCATCGGTCATCACTCGTAAATCAGCGGTTCGGAAAAAGTGGTGATCGTCATCGTCTGGTTATGCAACTGGCATGGCGCGCCGTTCACCAACGGCGAAAGTTCACCGTAGGAATAGAAACCGACCATCGCGGCTGTGGGGCCAAGTACTTCGCGAACGCCTTCAACTTCCTCTTCGACACGCTGCTGCAACACCATCTTGCGTCCAACACAGCTGACTAGTAGCGCCAGTTGCCAGGCCCCAGCATTCCCCATGGAAGTCCCGTTGGTAGCCCCCATCCGCGCCATGCACGCATTCGCTGCGCCAACTGCACCATCCACGAGCCGGTCGAAATTCGCTCGCATCAGCTGGGCTCGACTGCCCTCAGGCACATCACCGGCGAAGATCAGGCTCTGAGCGGATTCGTCGACCCCGAGAATTGTGCGTACCACACGTTCAGTGCTGTTTGGCAATTGCAGGTGGAGCGGAAACAGCAGGCCAGCGCCGGGCAGATCCCTGGCGTACTCACCGAGATATTGTTTGTACAGCTGTAGCGCGGAATGGCCATCAAGCTCGAACAGCACATTGCCTGTTGATTTTGTGATCAGTCGGTCGGGACCGAAGACATCCCACCCACCGAGCGTCCCGTAGCCAATTTCCAGAGCATCGCCATAAAACCCCACTGCTACTGCAACACGCGAACGAATGCTGTCGTTGTAAATAACCTGGGTGGACAGGAAGCGTGGTCCGTCACCCGCGAGGCCACCGGTCACCGATACATGCACCGGCAGTGCGGCCGTCATCCCCTCAGCGAGCAGGCTGCCGTTGACATTCAGGCCATCAGAAAACACGAGCACATGTCTGAGATTCTCGATCGGCAGCTGCAGAACCAGTGCAAGCCCCGCCGCTCGCGCATCGGCGTGGTCGGCTAGTTCTACCCGTGTCGTTCTGATCCAGCCGAAATCCAGCGAAATCGCTGCGGCGACGAGGGCATCATCCAATACCTGAGTGTCGAAGATTTCCCCGGCAGTGGAACAACCAACGAGTTGAGCTGCCGGGTAGACCCGTCGCAAATCTCGCACTGGCGCTTCGATGTCCAGAGCACCGGAACCACCGAAAACAAGCACCAGATCTGCACTGTTCCGGGGCACTGTGACCTCAAGATTTCTCCAGCCGGACGCTTGCGACCAGCTGTGAACGTCTACCTGCAATGTTATTTCTGCGAAGTTGTGTTCTTGAGTGAAGTAGAGGATGGGAGATTCGCAAGCGAGTTTTCACCGGCTAGAATCCCGCGACTGCCGACTTGCC
>JAYSTS010000290.1:0-37747 GCA_043719475.1 Gammaproteobacteria bacterium
GACAGCACGTCGAGCACGCGGAGGGAGCACGCCCAGTGTTTTCGCTGCTATCGCTACGCCCGTGGCGTCCGCAGTAGGTCATTCATGAATAGTGCGGGCTAGTTTGCTGTTTCCTCAGGGCAACACGTTACGTGTCGGACCCGACCGGCGTGGCGGCAGTCGCCGCTCGACTGCCGGCTCGCTTCGACGGCCGGGCCAGCGGTTTGATATCCAGATGATCGCACTTGCCAGGACGACGCCAACAATCGAACCAATACCGAGGAGTCGCAAGGCGACCAGAGGTTTGCCGTCTGCCTGAAAAAGCGACTCGAACAACGCGACGAGAAACGCCGGTGCCAAATCACCCGGAAAGCCTGGGACTGGCGCCGGGACGAGCAGCAGTGACAGCAACACAACCAGACAGAAAAACAACACCACACTATGGCGGCTTTTCCGGAAAAAACCGTAGATCGAAACCGCCAGACCAATCGCGGCAAGCACCACAATCACCCATCCGATCGTCGGACCGGTCACGTCTTCCTCCCCTCATTGACCCAGACCACAACGTGATCCTCAAGATCATCTTCATGCACATGACTTTCACTGACCACTTTGCCAAGTACGGAGATGCCGGCATCGATCACAGTTTGCCGATCGCCACTGACCAATGGATGCCACCATTCCAGACCCTCTCCCCGTGCCAGCCGTCGATAGGCGCAGGAGTCGGGCAACCAGTCAAACACCTCCGCCCCGGCAGCATCGAAATGCACACAGTCCGGCACCAATTCATGGCGTTCGGGATATCGTTTGCAGCGGGCTGTTCGCTGATTGAACAAGCGGCAAACGACGGATGTGTAGTGGACTTCTCCACTGTCCTCATCCTCAAGCTTGATGAGACAACACCGCCCACAACCATCGCACAGAGATTCCCATTCTTCGTCGTTCATAGCGTTCAGAGGCTTGTCTTTCCAGAACGTCATCGAATCACCTCAGCGGGGGGCGGCAACTGCAGATAGTAACCAACCTCCCGCAACTTTCGATCGAGTTCGCGTGCATCGATTCTCGGCATACGTCGATCGTCGCCAAGAGTGAATTGAAAGCTGAAGATCGCCTCACCAAAGTGCTCGAACAGTGCTTCAGGTACCTTCGACAACGCTTCTTCCATCGGCACCAGTAAATAGGTATCGATTTTCTTTGAACTACGGTACACCGCCACTTCCATCAAAATTCCCTCAGCATCGTTAACAGGCGTTCGCCAACGACTTCACGACGCCAGCCTGAATAGTGCGCATCCAGTTGTCCTGACTCCCGATAGTGTCGATACAGCGCTTCCAGATCCCGCTTTCGTGCAATGAGTTCCGGAGCAATCTTCGAAAGCTCGGCAGCGATCACGGCAACTTCACGCAACCTTCGTAGCTGTTTGCCTTCCGCCGGTGTCAAGGGCGCATCAATCGGTGCCGGTCGCGAGTGTGATTGCGCGTGAGTCCGCATGAGTTCCTTGCCAAATCGTCGTTGAGCGCCTGGGGAAAGAACCGCACTCAAGTCTGGTTCTTCCAGGCACTGGATCTGTGCAAGTTCAAACAACTGCTCATCCAGCACCAGACGTCGACGTGGTTTGTCCAGCTGCCTTGCAGATGATTCCCGCCACGTGCAGAGATCCTGCAGCCGACCAAGCGACTCATCGGCAAGCAGCCAGGCTCGATTGACATGCCGGTAATACTCCGCCGGGTCCTCCGGCTGATGGTAGGTATGCTTCAAAATGTCTTCGGCATACCAGGCGCCACGATCAAGGCGTGCAAGACCGGTATGAAGCGTGTCAAACAACGGCAGCAAGTACCAGACATCCTCTGCGGCGTAGTGCAGTTGTGCTGATGAAAGCGGCCGACGCAACCAGTCAGATCGTGTTTCAGATTGGCTCAGCTTCAGTCCGAGCACAGCTTCAACCAGCCCAACGAAACCGATCGAGTACCTGGGTTCCTGATAGGCGAACGCTAATTGTGTATCGAACACGTTAACCGGTCGCACTCGCAACCGATGCCAGAACAACTCAAGGTCTTCGCCACACGCGTGCATCACCTTGGTAACAGCTTCATTTTCGAGCAGCCGAATAAACGGTTCAAAATCCATGTTCTGGAGGGGATCAAGCAGATAGACCTGTTCACGGGTGCTGAGCTGGAACAGACCGGCAATCGGGAAAAACGTGTCAGTACGCAGGAACTCCGTATCAATACCGACGATCTCACTGCAGGTCTGCATCGCCGCAGCGAGCGAGGTCGAGTCATTGATCCAGATGGGCGTTGGCATTTCTGTCAGGGCAGGCGTCATCGCGCTACTCCGCAGCTAGGAGCCTGTCGGACTTGAGCGATCGTCGCGAGCCGAGTGGGAGAGCGAGGACAGTTTTTCACGATTTCTAAGCGCATAGTGGAACTATGGAACGAGGAATCGGGGAAAAATGGACCGCTCGTCCCACCGGCGCAGTAGATCAGTCTCAAGTCCGACAGGCTCCTCGGGGCATTGCGTGTAGATAACAACAGCTACTCGCCCCCAAGACGTCGGCGACCACGCAATGCATAGAGAATGGTTCCGCCATCCGCATACTCCAACTCACCGCCAACCGGCATGCCTTGAGCGAGCCTTGTCACGTTCGGTACCAGGCTGCCGATCAACTGGCTCACATAATGAGCGGTGGCCTCTCCCTCGACAGTTGCATTGGTGGCAACGATGGCTTCGTCTACTGACTGGTCACGTACGCGCGCTTCGAGGCGATCCAGGCCCAATTCCGCGGGACCAATGCCTTCAATCGGTGACAGCCTGCCATGCAATACGAAATAGTGGCCGTTGTATCCACCCGCGTGTTCAATCGCAAAAACATCCGCAGGAGATTCAACGACGCATAACACACTGACGTCGCGCCGAGGGTCAGTGCAGATCGAGCACTCCTCAGCCTCCGCATAATTGCGACAAGTGCGGCACTCGCGGATGCCCTGCATTGCGTCAGTCAGCGACGCCGCCAGATGAAGTGCTCCGGCGCGCTGCCGCTGCAATAGCGCAAGCGCCATTCGCTGAGCCGACTTTGGTCCGACGCCAGGCAATACCTGCAGGGCTTCAATCAGCGCATTCAGTCGAGGAATTCCTCGCATTAAAAAGTCATCTTGCCAAGTGGCAGTCCGCCAGGGAGGCCCAGCTTCTTCGCCATATCCTGCATGCGCTCCTGCTGGGCACTGGCAACTCGACGAACTGCAGCGTTGAACGCTGCGGCGACCAGATCCTCGACAATCGCCTTGTCTTCCGTCATGAGCGATGGGTCTATGAACACCGCACGCACTTCGTGCTGGCCATTCATTTCAACCTTGCACAAGCCCGCACCGGCCTCGCCGGTGACCACTTGCTCGGCCGATTCCTGTTGCATGGAGGCCATTTTTTCCTGCAATGCCTGCGCCTGTTTCATCAGGCCACCAATATCCTTGATATTCATGATCGACTCCGTGCTTTTTCACCGACGGGCACAACGCGTTGAATGCGCCCGCCAAATTCCTTAAGAATTGATTGGACCACCGGGTCATCTGCAACGGCCGCTTCCGCATTGACCTGCGCTTCGGCCTGAAGCCGCACCTTTCGCACTGCCGGCGTTTCTTCCAAAGACGTCTGAACCAATACGCTGATTTCCGTCGCTCCGAATGGCTTCAATGCGCGTGCGATAGCCAACCGCTGGGCGTCCACCAACAAAGTATCGTGGCGCGGGTCAAGATGCAGTAACCAGTTGCCGCCCTGCTGCTGTGCGAGCACGGAATGCTCCATCAACATCCGGGTTACCCCGCTGGCTTCGCTATCATCGACCAGTTCATGCCAAGGCTTCTGCAGCTGCGCAACTTGTGTCTGATCTTCTGTTATTTCCTGCGCCAGCCGTTCTGCCGTATTCAATGGCGGTTGCGCGATACCCTTCGATTCCTCACTACCAGGCTTCGACGCGGCGTTCGTCGGGCCAGCCTTGGGTGTAGTCGTCAATGTCTTCTCGGCGGGTTCCGCTTTCGGAACACGGCTGTCTGGCTCCGGAGCAAACGCGAGCATGCGCAGCAACGTCATCTCAGCGCCGCTGCGCGGATCCGGTGCAAGTGACAAGTCGCGTTGTCCCATGATGGCGATCTGGTAATACAGATGCACGGCGTCGGCACTGATCAGCGCCTGCTGCTCATTCCGACCAAGCGCACTTTCAACAGCCATGGCATGCAGCGCACTCGCAAGTTCTGCAAGTACAGAAGCAAAATCCACGGCTCGCTCGGCAAATTCCGCCGTCACAGCCAGAACCCTCTCGGCAGAGCCCGACGCAATAGCCTCAATCAACCCGCCCGTTTCGTCACGACCGACCACGCCGAGCATTTCGGCAATATCTGCACTTGTCAGTTTGCCCTGTCCAAAGGCGATCGCCTGGTCGGTGATGGATAGTGCGTCCCGCATGCTGCCTCGCGCGGCGCGAGCGATGAGGTCGAGCGCAGGCCTTTCTGCGTCAACATGCTCATCAACGAGAATCGACTCCAGATAATTGGCAATTCGCTCCGCGCTCAGGTTCTTCAGCTGAAATTGAAGACACCGCGAGAGCACCGTCACCGGTACTTTCTTGACCTCAGTGGTCGCCAGCAGAAATTTGACATGCGGCGGAGGTTCTTCGAGCGTTTTCAACAAAGCGTTGAACGCTGCGTTGGACAGCATGTGCACTTCGTCGATCAGGTAGACCTTGTATCGACCTCGCACCGGCATGTACTGCGCGTTTTCAAGGAGTTCGCGGGTATCGTTGACCCCGGTTCGCGAGGCAGCGTCAACTTCGATGAGATCCAGAAAGCGGCCTTCGCTGACGTCGATACAGGAGGGACAAACCAGGCAGGGATTAGACGATACGCCATTGGTCTCGCAATTCAGGCACTTGGCCAGAATTCTGGCAATGGTCGTCTTCCCGACACCGCGAGTCCCGGTGAACAGGTAGGCGTGGTGTACCCGATCATGATCCAGCGCATGGGTGAGCGCCCGGACGACATGTTCCTGTCCGACCAGCGCGCCGAATCCGGCGGGCCTTAATTTACGTGCTAGCACCTGGTAACTCATGGCCCGTATTCTACAGACTTTCACCAGAACCTCAGCCCATGAGCTTTGCCAGTTCTTTCATCGTCATTGGTCACCGAGGTGCCGCCGGACTGGTACCGGAAAACACCCTACCGAGCTTTCAGCGGGCGTTTGAGCTTGGAGTCGATGCAATCGAGCTGGATGTGCACCGGGTAGAACACCGCCTGGCGGTGATCCACGATGACACGCTCGAACGGACGACGAATGGCAAAGGACCGGTGGCTGCCCTCTCGCTGGCTGACCTGAAAAAACTCGATGCAGGGGGCGCGATGGCGATACCCCTGCTCGACGAGGTTCTCGATGCATTGCCTGGGCGGGTCGCCATCAACATAGAACTCAAAGGCAGAGGGACTGCTGCGCTGGTTGCGGATATTCTGCGCAACCACCCGCGATTACTGTCTGAAGATCTCTGCATGGTCTCTTCTTTCGATCATCTGATGCTGCTGCGATTTCGCCAGATTGCGGACGATCTTCCCATCTCGATCGCCCCGCTCTACCACGAATGGCGTTCGACCTGGCGCAACATCACCAGCCGATGCAGGACAAAGTGGCTGAATCTCAGCGAAAAACTGGTGACTGCGGTCCGCATGCACGAACTCGGAGAGGCCGGTTTACAGGTTCTTGCATATACCGTAAACACACCCGGGCGCGCGCTGGAGTTGCAGGCACTTGGTGTACGTGGTGTCTTTACGGATCGCCCGGACTTGCTGGTGCCTTGTTTCAGGCCGTCCGCTCCAGGCGGTCCAACTCCCGCCTGAGGTCAAACCCCTCATCGGTAACGATTTTTTCGAGTACTTCGATGCGGGCCCGAAGGGCATCCAGATCGGCTTGTTCGAACCCCTTCAGTTCGCGCTCCTCCCGGTTCTTTTTCTTGCCGCGGGCAAAATCACTCGCGACACCACCAGCGACCCCGATCAGGACGATCAGGACAATTGCAGTCCACATGCTCATGCCGTTGTTCCCCCGGTTACGCCGCCACGCTCCAGGCGACTGAGTTCTTTGCGCAGTTCATATTGATCCGACGTGACATGCGCTTCCATCCGTCGCAACCGCAATTCTGCCTGCGACATCAATGCCTGCGTATCACGAAAGTCCCGACGCGGAGATTGCACTTCTGTTCTCTCTTCACGCTGTGGACGGTCTGATGACATGGAAGCCGCCGGAGATGCACCAGCGATACTCGAGACGTCATCACGTGGCATGTCCGGCAACATGAACATTCCTACCAGATAAAGAGGCAACACTACCGGACCAAGATAGATAAGACCGGTCACCGCAAGCACTCGGACCACCCAGGTTCTGATCCCCAGATAGGCAGAGAGTCCGGCACAAACCCCCGCAATCTTCGCCCGTTGTCTGTCCCGGTAAAGCCTGGTTGTCCGCGACGAACCAAAATACAGTTCAGCGTCAGAGCTCTGACGTTCACGACGACGCCGATGCCTGCGGGACCGGCTTCGCTCACGTCGCCCACCTGCTTCGCGCTCCAGCTTCGCAGTGGTGTCTTCGATAAAAGCCGCAGCTCGTGAGCTCCATTCGTCTCGCGCGGTGCTGGCCAGCGATTCAACCGCTCTTTCGAGCCGGTCCAGCGCCTCGCGCATCTCGGGCCGCGGTCGTTCCGGGCCATTGGAACGGCTACCTTTGTCGGCATAGTCGTCTGATTTATCGTCTCGCATCATTACTCCTGCCTACCCGTCATCCTACCCACCACGATCGCTCGTTTGACTACTCATCGCTCAGTCGCTTGCGCCAGCCAGGAGTCTGCTCGTCGAGGATGGATTCAAGCGTATCAATCCGATCAATCATGCGCTCAGCCTGAAGGCGCAAATCATCGAGGCTGGACCGTTCTTCCGCCGACAATGCACTCGACAGCTTTTGCTTGCTCCGGTAGTGCATGAAGATCCAGGTCGGCGCGACGATAGTCATGAATATCACCGTCGGCACAAACAGTGCGACCACATAGCCGTCCATGGGTTACTCCCGCGAGGTGTTCTGGGTATCGCTTTGCAGGCGCGCTTTCAAAGCAGCCAGTTCGACATCGAGGCTGTCATCTACTTCAAGGTCCGCGATCTCATCTGCGAGTGTCTGCTTGCCCATGTCATAGGACTCGATCTGGCCTTCGAGATCGTCCATCTTGCGTTCGTACATTTCGAACCGATGCATGGCGTCATTGATATTGTGGTCGGACAACTGTCTTCGCACGCCAAGCCGTGTCTGCGCTGCCTTGCCACGAAGAATGATTGCGTTCTGCCTGATCTTGGCGTCCTTGATCTTGGCTTGCAGCAGACCGACGTCTTCGTTGAGTTTGGAAAAGGTGTCCTGCAAAAGTCCCAATTCCCGGTCAACTGCAACCGCTGCATCGCTGGAGCGATTCCGCTCCCCCAAGGCCCCTTTGGCCAGATCATCCCGACTTTTGGCTATAGCGATTTCCGCCTTGCGTTCCCATTCGCGGGCTTCAGCGGTCAGCGATTCACGACGGCGCTCGAGGTCCTTGCGATCAGCAATGGCTCGCGCCGAAGTGCTGCGCACCTCGACCAGTGTTTCTTCCATCTCTTGAATTATCAGTCGGACCATCTTTTCCGGATCCTCGGCCTTGTCGAGCAGGGCATTGAGGTTGGAATTGATGATGTCACTCATGCGAGAAAAGATGCTCATCTTGTTGGAGCCTCCGGTTGAACGTGAACAAGGTGATATCAGGAACCGTGCCAGTTTCGCAGTGAAGTTAACCAATTGTTTTTTAAGGACTTATCTTTGGTCTCGAAAATCTGGACGTCGATCAATGGCAAACATCACCAATAGTTGGTCAAATGTCTTAACCACAACTGGAGTCGGACATGGGCCCGGATGCCGAGCGTCTGTTAGGCGAGTCACCTTTGATACTGAAGGTGCTGGAAGAGGTTTCCCTGGTGGCTCCACTCAACAAACCAGTACTCATCGTTGGTGAACGCGGCACCGGCAAAGAGTTGATTGCGGCGCGACTTCACTACTTGTCGGAGCGATGGCAGAGCGTCTTCCTCAAAATGAACTGCGCCGCGATCAGCGATGCATTACTCGAATCGGAACTGTTTGGACACGAAGCGGGCGCATTCACGGGTGCAACCAAGCTCCATCCTGGTCGATTCGAACGCGCCAACGGCGGCACGCTGTTTCTCGATGAACTGGCTACGACGTCAACCCTGGTTCAGGAAAAGATCTTGCGAGTGATCGAGTACGGAGAGTTCGAGCGACTCGGAGGGCACCGAACGATGTCCGCTGATGTCAGACTCGTCGCGGCAACCAACGAAGACCTGCCAGAACTGGCCGCTTCCGGCCGATTCAGGTCCGACCTTCTCG
This sequence comes from Gammaproteobacteria bacterium, assembly GCA_043719475.1. Classification (GTDB taxonomy): domain Bacteria; phylum Pseudomonadota; class Gammaproteobacteria; order Pseudomonadales; family Azotimanducaceae; genus SYFY01. Next base: position 8,425 of record JAYSTS010000290.1, read on the forward strand.
ATCGCTTGGCATTTGATGTCATCACCCTGCCACCGCTGCGGGAACGAGGTGACGATATCCTACTGCTCGCAACGCAGTTCGCCGTCAACATGTCCAGCACACTGGGTCGCGACTACTTTGCAGGTTTCAGCGACGCCGCACGCAACGCACTTGCCTCACACGATTGGCCCGGAAACATCCGCGAACTCAAAAACGTCGTGGAGCGCGCAGTCTACAAAACCGACCCGGATCAGGAGGTTGATCGGATAGTCCTAGACCCTTTTCTGTCTCCGTTTCGTCCGGTCAGTAGACCCACCACCAGAATCAACGTAACTCCAGTGCCTGAAAGCATCCGGGGAGTTCTTGATTCGACAGGTGCGCAGTCTTCACAGCAAGCTGTACCTAATGAGCGAGCATCACCGCCGATGGCGCAACCGCAGCGTTTTCCCGTCGACCTCAAGCAAATGGTGCAGGATCTGGAAATCGACACCATCAAGGCTGCGCTGGAGAAGGCGCGACACAATCAGCGCAAGGCAGCAGAACTCCTGTCACTGACGTACCACCAACTCCGCGGTTATCTCAAAAAATATCAACTCACCAGCGATGGTGACGACGAATAGCAAAAATTCGCTGGTCGAACACGCAATTGCCGCTTGGCCAGCCCTTGAACAAACCTTTAGACTGCGCGCCCTTACGGAGAGGTGGCCGAGTGGCCGAAGGCGCGCCCCTGCTAAGGGCGTATACGGAAACGTATCGAGGGTTCGAATCCCTCCCTCTCCGCCAAATGAAAAAGGCCCGTCAGGGTCTTTTTCATTTGGCGGACATGCAGGTAGGTTCGAACCCGAGAAGAGGGTTCGACAAAACGGCAGGACAGCCGTTTTGGACGCGCCAGCGCCCTCGCGCAAGCGAGGGTGAGCGCCATGGATGGCGCGAATCAATCCCTCCCTCTCCGCCAAAATGGGTCCGCCAAAAATGAGTCCCAGAGCGTCCCATGATGTCTTGCAAGACACCTTGAAAGCCCCGGTTTACCGGGTGTTCCGGGGCTTTGTTGTTTCGGGACGCCCCTAACGATTCTTGCCATCCAAGGTTATCTGTTGGTGTCGTTGGTGATACGCACGCAGGAGGTGCGGCGTTGGTATATCCGCTACCAACGGGGGTGAACATAGCCCTGACCGACATCGCCATCAACTCCAGGGGGCCACGAGGGCAAACTAAAGCGCCTGACCCTGGGCGTCTACCCTGATGTTCCACTCCCTCGGGTCCGAGACAAAGCAGACTTGGCCTGAGAGCTTCTGGCTACCTGCGCTTCGAGGAGGGCTCATCACCGATATTGTGGTGGCGGTCGCGACCCGTGGTGATCTGCCTTTGTGGCCTGAACGTTTGGGTGAAGGTCTGTGAGCCGACTCTTCCCTCCCCGGCACTGCCCTACAGCTGCGGGCTCAGACGATGTGGGTGGTCGTGCGACATTGAACCGCCTGCTTACGTTGCAGTTCGGCAAACAGGCTTTGGACCGGGCTAGGACTTCTCCGTTCAGCATGTAAAGGCGGCACCAATAGAGCTCACAGATCACATGCCACAGCTCGCCGTGCCGGGTTCCACAAGCCGACGCGCTGGGACTGTGTGACGCTCCACCAGCGGAGCTTTCTGGTCGCCCATGTCGAAGATGATGAAGGCAGGGATGCGGGTGTTCACGGGCCATGTGAAAGGTTCAAATATAAGCTCAGCGAGTCGATTGTGAAATCGACGGCAAGCTGCCTACCTCAGCACTCATCCATGGAGACAGCCCGACCCTCGATAGAGAGTACCCTGACTAGCTGGATTCGGGCTGAAGTCCAGCACGGACCTTGGCCGTTGGGGCGACTAAGATTGTCTCAATACACCGGCCCCATCGACTCTCCCCATCGACTCTCCCCATCGAATCAACTGCACAAACTTAACCACCAATGAACGGCCAGTGCACAAACTGAACAGCGAGTGAACGGTTACTGCATAAGCACTGAACAGAGAAGCACATGTTTCTTTATCTAGGTATTTATTGACAAATGACTAGTTTTTGCAACATTCTGTACGAATGGTCCATGGCAAAAACTCAACGATGGAATGTGCCGTACTAGAGCTGGCCGAGCGCCAGCCTCTTCTGCGTGCACGCGATTTGACAGCGCAGGCGCTGCCGACTGTTGTGCTCAGTCGGCTGGTCGCGGCAGGCAAGCTGGAACGTGTGGCCCGCGGCGTCTACAGCCTGCCGGGGCGCGCGCTCAGTGAACACCGGTCCCTGGCCGAAGTTGCACTGCGGGCGCCGCGGGGTGTTGTGTGTCTACTGTCGGCACTGCGCGTGCATGGCATCGGCACCCAGGCACCTTTCGAGGTCTGGCTGGCGATCCCTCAGCACACACCCACACCTCGCCTCGATCAACCAGCGCTGCGCGTCGTGCGCATGTCGGGCCTGGCACTGACCGAAGGCATCACATTGATCGAAATCGATGGCGTACAAGTGCCGGTGTTCAATCCGGACAAGACAGTGGCTGACTGCTTCAAGTACCGAAACAAGATCGGCCTGGAAGTGGCGCTGGAGGCGCTGCGCGACGGTTGGGCGCAGCGCAAGCTGACGATGGATGCACTCTGGCACTACGCCGCCGTCAATCGCGTGACCAATGTGATGCGGCCCTACCTGGAAAGCATCACGGCATGAGTCGGAACCTGGCCGCCTCCATCCGCGCCCGCTTGAAGCTGCGCACCGACGCCACAAAACAGGACTTCAATCTGGCTCACCCACTACGGGCTGGAACGGTTGCTGTACCGAATGTCGATCTCACCTCATGCCGACAACTACCTTCTCAAGGGTGCGCTGTTGTTTTCGCTGTGGTACGCCCAACCGCATCGGCCGACGCGCGATGTGGACCTGTTGGGATTTGGCCCGGACGACATCGACACCGCCGTTGCAGCATTCCGTGAAATCAGCGCGATTGAGGTGGAAGACGGCATCACGTTCGACCCCGGATCGGTCAAGGGCTCGGAGATCCGCAAAGACGTAGGTTATGGCGGTGTTCGAATCGACCTGCTGGCGAAGCTGGATGGAGCTCGCATCACCCTGCAGGTGGATATCGGCTTTGGCGATGTGGTGACACCGGCCCCGGAATCGGTGAGCTACCGGTACTGCTGGATGACCTGCCAGCACCGCAATTGCGCTCGTACCCGAAATACACCGTGGTCGCTGAGAAGTTGCATGCAGTGTGCCTGCTCGGCATGGCCAATACCCGCATGAAGGACTACTTCGATCTGTGGGTGCTACTTACTGAGGGGACTCTGCAATCGTCAGAGCTGTGCAGCGCAGTCGAAGCGACGTTCGCACGGCGGCAATTGCCGGTGCCAAAAGCTGTCCCCTCTGGCTTGAGCGATACCTTTGCGCAGGATGCCGTGAAACGGGCACAGTGGGCTGCGTTTCTGAAAAAAAATCGGCTGGACGTACTGGACCTGGCCGAGGTGGTCGCCCTGCTGCGCTGCGAGTTTCAGAAACTGCAAAAGCAAGGCTGAGAGGTCCGGTAGTACTCTTGGAGGTATCTCGAACTTCAGATCACGGGAAACCGAGGTTACATGGGACCTACGGGCGATGATGTGAACGACACCCTCGCCATCTGAAGAAGGTCCAATTAAGCTTTTTGTTGATGGCAGACTCGCGGGCAGGTTCGATCTAGAGCGAAGTTCCGGACCGCGAGCTGGTGAGGCTTAAATAAATCGCGATCAGTAGATCGCTTCCACAAATCTCGGCAGCTCTACCACAAGCCTGGGTTGGTCTCTTCTGTGTTGGTCTGTGACACAACAAACCAAACCCTACCCTTCCAGCGCCTCCCACCGTGCATACACCTTGGCCAACTCAGCGCCCACATCCTCAAGTTCCTTCATGACCTGTGCGACCTGTTCCTTCGAACCTTTGTAGAAGTCCGCACTCGACACCTTTTCCTGCAAGGCCGTCTGTCGGGTTTCCAGGGTGTCGATCAATCCTGGCAACGCTTCGAGTTCCCGCTGCTCTTTGTAGGAGAGTTTCTTCACAGCACCGGTTTTTACCACTCGATCCGGAATTTTCTGGTCGAGTCCCGACCTTGATTGGTGCTCGGTCACACCCTTCGCCGATCGGTGACGATTCCAGTCTGAATATCCGCCGGGAAACTCCTTGACCTGCCCATCATCCGAAATCGTGAGAAGACTTGTTACAGTTCGATCGATGAAGTGGCGATCATGGCTCACCAGCAACAACGTCCCTTCATAGTCCGCAATCAGTTCTTCGAGCAGTTCCAGCGTTTCCACATCAAGGTCATTGGTCGGTTCGTCCAACACCAGAAGATTAGCCGGCTTGGCAAACAGTTTGGCGAGCAGCAGTCGATTCCGTTCGCCGCCCGACAATGACTTCACAGGCGAGTGAATCCGCGAAGAAGGAAAGAGAAAGTCAGCGAGGTAACCGGCGACATGCCGCTTCTTTCCATTTTGTTCCACGTGATCGGATCCGTCTGCAACATTGTCACGCACGGACTGGTCGGCATCGAGCTGAAGCCGTTCCTGATCAAAGTACGCGATCTGCAATCGACTACCCTGTCGAACGTCGCCGGTTGTGGGCAATAACTCACCCAGTAAAAGTCTCAATAACGTGGTCTTGCCGCTGCCATTTCGCCCGAGGATGCCAACCCGGTCGCCCCTGATGATCGTCGTCGAGAATGGTTTTAGCAGCTGATGTTCTGAGTAGGCAAACGTGACCTCTTCTGCTTCCAGCACGAGTTTCCCAGAGTGTTCGCCCGTCGCGGTCCGCATACGAACCTGTCCCTGCCGCTCAAGCCTGGAAGCATGCTCTCGTCGAAGTGCTTCCAGTCGACGCACGCGCCCCTCGTTGCGGGTGCGTCGTGCTTTGATACCCTGCCGGATCCAGACCTCTTCGCCGGCCAAAGTCTGGTCGAACTTGCGGGACGCATCCGCCTCGGCTTCAAGCTCTAACGCTTTGCGGTCGAGATAAGCCTGGTAGCTACCCGGATAAGAACGTACCACGCCGCGATCCAGCTCGATGATTCGGGTCGCGAGTCGATCTACGAACGCTCGATCGTGTGTGATGAACAGGACAGTGCCACGGTAGTCGGCTACCACTTCTTCCAGCGCCTGGATCGATTCGATATCCAGGTGGTTGGTTGGTTCATCCAGCAGCAACAGATCTGGCTCCGCAACCAGCGCACGACCCAGCATCGCTCGACGGCGCAAGCCACCGCTGCATTCGTCCAGCCGCGCTTCAGATGGAAGGCTCAAACGATCCAGCATCGCTTCAACCCGCTGGCTGGCCGTCCAGGCATCAGCAACTTCCACCTCGTGCTGGAGCCGCGAGTATTCCTGCAACACCTGCGCATCATCGCTTTGCGCAAGTCTCAGACTTACCGCATGCATTCTGGACAAGAGTTCCTGCAACTCCCCAAGTCCGGATGCGACGACGTCGAAGAGGGTCGCATCGAGCGCCGATGGCACCGCCTGTTCGAGACGCGCCAGCCGGAGCCCATCCCGCCACCAGAGCCGGCCACTGTCGAGCGACTGCGCGCGTGCAATGACGTTGAGCAGAGTCGATTTCCCCGCGCCATTACGGCCCAGAAGGCAGATGCGTTCACGCGGTTGAACCACCAGATCTGCATGGTCGAGCAATGGAATGTGTCCGTACGCGAGACACGCGTCCTGCAACTGTAGGATGGTCATGACAACAGATATGGGATTTTGGCGGCCGCGCACTATACCAGTCGAAAGCACACCAGCCGAAACAACCAGAACCGCATCGTCGAACCCAGCCACAATGATTTACCCAGCAGCACAGCTAGATGCATCGCCAATTCGAATTGACATCACTGCACGGGTTGCCTATAAGAAGGCTGGGGTTGATTTGTAACAGTTGGTTAACAAATCGCCACATCCCCGGGGAGGGGATGTTCAGCGGTGATGAAGCTGTACGCAGGCTGAGCCGAACACTTGATTCGAAGCTGATTGATCAGAGGGGTATTCGTAATGATCAGAAATTATGTTGGCACAATCCTCACTACGGTGATGCTGATGCCGACGACGGCATTGATTGGCTCCCAGGCTGTTGCAGCCGCTGGAGACCGACGCCAGATCGAGGAGGTCGTCGTTACTGCAGAACGTCGGGAGTCGACGGTCAGTGATACGTCCATGTCCATCACCGCGTTTACCGGCGAGTTCCTCGAGGACTTCGGTATCCGTAACCAGGAAGACCTGCAGAATCTGATTCCTGCTGCGGTTATCGAACCCTACGATATGGCAGTGCGGGGTGTGGGTCGAAACTTCCGATCACTCGGTGGCGATCCTGGCATCGCGACTTACCTGAACGGCGTGTACTCGGAGGACTTTGGTATCGCCTCAACGGAAGGCGGACTGTTCGACATCGAACGAATCGAAGTTTTACGTGGCCCCCAAGGCACCCTTTACGGCCGGAATGCCATCGGCGGCGCCATCAACTTCATCAACAAACTGCCGTCCGACGAGTTCGAAGGCGAAGCCCGTGTAGTCGTTGGTGACTACGACCTGATCGAAACCTACGGTGTCGTATCCGGGCCGCTCATCAAGGGGCTGCTCTCCGGTCGGGCTGTCGGCGTGAAGCGTGTCCGCGAGGGTTATTACGAGGATAAATCGGGTAACCCTGACCCGGGCAACTACGGGGACGAAAACTATGCGTTGTCGTTCCGCCTGACGCCGACCGAGAACATCGAGATGAACGTTCGCGCCAACGAGCGCAGTTATGCCAGAAGGATGGCCGGTGCCGATGCCGCTGGTGTCGTCAATCTCACTGAAAATGGCGGACGCATACGAAACACGACCGATTATGTCTTTGGTTATCGAGCGGTCAACCCGAACGTGGCCTGCCCGAATGCCCTTACTCGAACGGTACCGGTGGCAACACCTGGCGTCATAGGCGGGACGGGCTGCACTGTCGCGGGAAGCCCAGTTCTCTCCTTCCTGCATCCCGGCAACGGCTCGAACGTGTTCGCACAACGCGTAACACCGGGTTTCGACAAGACCACAATCGGCACCATCAATTCACCGAACATGGCGTTCCGCGCCGACGCCAGCAGACAGAATCTGGTAGGGATTGGATCTTTGGACGGTGACGATCTGGTCACCGACACCAATGGACAACAGGATGAGTTCTTCGATCACCAGGCGGTATCCTTTGACGCCTCGTGGACGGTCTCCGATCAGTTTTCCTTGAAGTACATCTTCGGCTACACCGACTACTTCTACGATCGGGCATCGGATGTGGATCTAACCAGTAACCCGATATTCGACAACACCTTCTATGTGAGCCAGGAGACGGAATACGTCTCCCACGAACTGCAGTTTTTTATCGATCCGAGTGAAAATCTGTCGATCACTGCAGGCCTGTTCGCTTACGACGCGAAGATCACCCAGCGGGGCGATTTTTTCGACGCAAACTGCCGCAACAACAAGAACTGCCCCTCACGCTACAATCGGTCCTTCCCGAATGCTGCGCTTGGTCTTGGATTCCTCGACGCATTTCCGAAGATGGATCTCTTCTCGGCGCGTCTTGGAGCAAATCAGCGGTCAGGCGGCGGCGCTTTGCCGTTCTACTGTCTGGATGGCCGCACGATTGGCGCAGCGGATCAGCTGGACGTCTATTGTTTCGGCAAGTGGACAGCTGACCAGGGTGATCGGGTTCAGCACGGCCCCGACACTATCGCTACCAACCTCGAATATCAGACCCGCAGCGAGCGTTATGCCTATGCAGCCTACGGACAAAGCACCTATACGTTCAACGAACAGTGGGCATTGACTTTCGGACTTCGCTGGGCACGAGACCAATTGCATGGTTTCGAGGATGTTTTTTTCTATCAGGAAGAATCCATCGTTCCGTTGGGATTTGGAGCGGGTGGCAATGGATGTGCGGCAGCAAACGGACCGACCTGTACATCGGTTCTCGGCCTGATCAATCAGGCTTTGGGTAATGTCGGCGCCAATGGAGAGATTCTCAACCCGAACGGTGTGCTGGTCGCGGGTATCCCAACCAGCATTTCGATCACCCGCGATCTGTACAAGGCAACCGAAGGTGTGACCTGGCGTTTCAACCTGGACTACACACCGACCGACGATGACCTCATCTATCTGTCGGCAACCAAGGGACTGCGTTCGGGTGGCATGAATCTGGTCTTCTTCTCGAGCAATTCAACCTTTGACGGCGAAGAGCTGATCGCCTATGAACTTGGATACAAGGGCACCAAACTGGATGGCCGCCTTCAGTTGAACGCGTCCGTGTATCTCTACGACTACGAGAACGTCCACACGTTTTCGAACGGTGCCTCCTTCGCTGGCGGCTATACGACCAACGTGATCGCAGTTCCCAAGGGAGAAATGAAGGGTGTGGAACTGGACGCAACCTGGCTTGCCGGTGACAACTTTACTCTCGGCGCGAACTTCAGCCTGACCAAGAGCAAGTACAAGTCGGATGTTTTCGCGATCAACCCAATCGATGAAAACGCGCCGGAGTCCTTGTTCGACCCGTTTGCCACACTGAGCAATCTGAAGGGTAACCAGATGATTCGTGTCCCGGAAATGAAAACGGGCGCGTACGCGCAGTACACCTGGCCGATGGGCGAGAACGGCAAAGTCGATTTCCTCGTGAACTACTCCTGGATCGATCGTGTGTACTTCACGGTGTATGAAGACAAGAATCATTCAGCGCCTTCCTACGACCGTTTTGATGTACGCAGTTCGTGGATCAGTTCTGATGACCAGTGGACAGTGGCCGTCTTCGTGAACAACGTCTTCGACAAGATCGGCATTCGCCAGATTGACCAGTATCAGGCAAATGAATCAACGAACTGGCGCCGTACCGGTGCGTTCAGCGACCCTCGCCTGTTCGGGCTCGAAGTGCGATACAAGTTCGGCGCTTACCAGTAACCCACTGCAATCAACCCAACCAACAGGCGGAGCATGCTCCGCCTGTTTTCTTTCCAGGGTTCAATTTTCTGGTTCCGGTTAACATAGGTGCCAATCCGAATCAGTAAATCCGCAATGCCAAATTTTGTCTCCGGTGTCATCCGCTTTCAACAGGAAGTCTTCCCCAGTCGTCGAGAGTTCTTCGAACGATTGAGCGAGGATCAACGACCTGAATGCCTGTTCATCACCTGCTCTGATGCCCGTATTGAAACAGCGATGATCACCCAGACGGAACCCGGCGAACTGTTCATCTGCCGCAATGCCGGCAATATCGTACCGCCCCACACCCACCACACCGGCGGCATGACCGCATCCATCGAGTTTGCGGTTGGCGTGCTCAAAGTGCCGCATATCGTGATCTGCGGTCATACGGAATGTGGTGCTATGGACGGAGCTCTCAATCCAGGCAGCATCGAGGGCCTGGATCATGTGCGCGAGTGGCTTGGTTATTCAAAGGCCGCTGTCAGCATAGTCAACGCGATTGGTGAAGGTCTGGATGCACGGACCCGAATGCGCATGCTGGTCGAACAAAACGTGATCCTGCAGCTGCAACATCTGCGTACGCACCCAGCAGTTGCAACGGGTATGGCACAGCGCAAGCTGACCTTGCATGGTTGGGTCTATGACATTCGTACCGGTGAGGTGCGTGCCTACGACTTTGCAACCGACACATTTGTCCCGGTTTCCGAGCACTACGCTGCCGCGATCGCGCAGGCTCTGACACACAAACACGAGTGATCCGGCTTGATGGATCAGACGGTGCCAACGCATCCAGATAAACCCTGAGCAGAACGCTAAACAAGATGTCACACGGTCGTTTCGACAATCCGCTGGTTGCAGCGTTGACCGGGGTTTTCGACCTCTTTCGCGCCGAACCACTGCGAGCACGTTACGGGCCGGAGATTCGATTTGATCAGCGCCGAGTACTCATTACTGGCGCCAATTCCGGACTGGGTTTCGCGGCGGCGGTAGAAATCGCGCGTCGTGGTGGTTACGTCACCATGGCCTGTCGTAGCCAGATTCCGGAAGCAGGTGAACTCGCACGAAAGCAGTCTGGCGTCAGCGGGATTGAAATGCGTCGGTGTGATCTTGCTGATCTGGACTCCATTCACGAGTTCGTGGATGGTCTTGTCAGAGACGATCAACGATTCGACATCGTGATCCTGAACGCTGCGGTGACGCTCCCTCGATCCCGACAGACAGCAAGCGGCCAGGATGAAATGTTCCTGGTGAATTATCTGGCCAACGTCATCCTCTCGAATCTGCTTCTCGGTCGCGGCTGCCTTTCGCGTGTCAACGGGGAACCTCGGCTGCTGTTCATTTCCTCGGACAGTCACCGCGGCGCGTCTGCCGTCGACTTCGATGAGTTTGGGCGTTACTTTGACTATGGCGTAAACAAGGCCATCGCCAACTACAGCTATTTCAAACTGCTCCTGAATACCTACGCCACGGAATTGGATCGTCGCATCAATGGTAAGGATGGGGGATCGACGACCCAGATCAACCTGATCTGTCCAGGGCCGGTCAATTCAAACATCATCAAGGCTGCACCCTGGCCCTTGCGATTCGTTCTGCGCGCGATCTTCACAGTGATCTTCAAGTCACCTGCCAAAGCAGCAGAACCATTGATTTATTTGTCAGGCAGCGAAGACTTCAAGGGACGTTCGAACGTGTACCTGCACATGTTCTCGCTCAAGCCGATGGACGATAAAGTCTACGACCAGTCTGCTGGAAAACGGCTTTGGGATGCGTCGATGAAAGTCTGGCGGCAAATCGATCCAAGGGCAGCGCCATTGGACAATTCCTGAGGGCTGTTAGCCGTGGTTTGGTCCAAGACCTTTGCTGAGGTCTCCGTTATTCCTTTTCGAAGGATGACTGTTCGTCTTCGTTTTCCTTCTGAATGCGTCGATAGATTTCTTCGCGATGTACCGCGACATCTTTCGGCGCACCAACACCCAGCCGTACCTGATTTCCTTTAACCCCAAGCACGGTCACGATGATCTCATCGCCGATCATCAGCGTTTCACCAATTCGCCGTGTGAGGATCAGCATGACGAACCTCCCAGGATTTCCATCAGCAATCCTTCGTATCTTTCCATGGTCTTCTCCGCTGCTTTCCATGAGATGCCCAACCAGTCAAGTCGGGTTTTTTGATCCCTAAATCGGCAACGCCGCTGTTCCATTTCCCCACGCCCTCAACCGGCAAGGACAAAAGTGGCTTGCCAACGGCCAACACAAGCCTACTTCGCTACTATTTAGAGGTAAAGCAGCCTGCAAGTGCGGACGCTCGGGCTTTAGGCCTTGCTGAGCCCAAATTCGGCATGTACGGCTCTCACGGCCAGTTCCATGTAGCGTTCGGCGACAACTACCGAGATCTTGATCTCTGACGTGGAAATCATCTGGATATTGATATTTTCAGCGGCCAACGCATCAAATACCCGGGTTGCGACCCCTGAGTGAGAGCGCATACCCACACCAACCACAGACACCTTTGCGATCGAATCATCACCAGCAAGGCTTCGCGCCTTGAGTGCTTCCTTGACTGGGGTCAGCAGTTCCAGCGCCCGGGTATAGTCCCCGCGTTTCACTGTGAAGGTGAAATCGGTCAGTCCATCGGCACCTGTGTTCTGAACGATCATGTCGACCTCGATTGCCGCCGCACTGATCGGCCCGAGAATTCTCGACGCAACTCCCGGTACGTCCGGGACCCCAGCGATGGTGATCTTGGCTTCGTCCCGCGTGTGCGCAATTCCGGATACGAGAGGCTGCTCCATGGTTTCTTTCTCCATCGTGATGAGCGTGCCGCCTTCTTCCACGAAGGTAGATAACACGCGAAGTGGAACCTGATACTTGCCAGCAAATTCAACGGACCGAGGATGCAGGACCTTTGATCCGAGACTGGCCAGTTCGAGCATTTCCTCGAATGTAATCGTGTCCAGTCGACGAGCGTGAGGTTCTACCCGCGGATCCGCAGTATAGACACCGTCAACATCCGTACAGATTTCACACTCATCGGCCTTCAATGCTGCAGCGATTGCAACCGCACTGGTGTCTGATCCACCACGACCGAGCGTGGTCACAGACCCATCCGCTGCAATCCCCTGAAAGCCGGCGATGACGGGTACCAGACCTTCTTCGACCGCAGCCCGCAACACATCGGTGTTGATTTCCTGGATGCGAGCACGTCCAAAGGCAAGATCAGTACGCAGAGGAATCTGGAAACCCAGAAAGGAGCGGGCAGGAATCCCCCTGGCAATCAACGCCATGGCCAACAATGCAATGCTGACCTGCTCACCCGCAGCAAGCAGGACATCCATCTCTCGTGTGTCCGGACGACTGACGAGTTCCTTGCCCATGGCATCGAGTCGATTCGTCTCACCACTCATCGCGGATACCACCACGACGACTTGATGGCCTTGCTCCCTGTAACGTTGTACCCGCTCGGCCACATGCCTGATTCGCGCGAGGTCACCTACGCTTGTGCCACCATACTTCTGCACAATGAGGCTCATGCGCTTTCTCCACTGGAAATCAACTTCTGCATGTAGGGCAGAACGAGTAACAGTGCTTCGTTCAGCGCATCAGGACGATCGCCGCCGCCAGCACGCGCAAGTTCCGGCCGGCCACCGCCCTTGGCGCCCACCGCCTTGCCGACGAGGTTGACCAGATCACCCGCCTTGACCCTGGACAACAGGTCCTTGCTGACAGCTGCTGCGAGATTCACCTTGCCTTCTTCAATGGCGGCCAGGATCACCACGCCGCTGCCGAATCTGCTCCTCACCGTATCCAGCGTTGGCATCAATGCGGCGGCTCCACCCTCAATTCGCGCGGACACCACCATGACCCCACCACCTGCATCGATGGCTGAACCTGCGAGATCTGCGCCCCCGGATGCAGCAATCTTCTGGCCAAGCTCCGTCGTCTCTTTTTGTAGCCGCCGCTGTTCAGCGAGCAGGACTGCCAACTTTTCGGTGAGTTCAGGAACTGGCGCCTTCAACAAGTCTGCCAACTCCTGAAGCGATCGCTCCTGATCGAGGACGTGCTCCACCGCCGCTGCGCCGGTAATGGCTTCAATACGGCGTACACCCGCTGCAACGCCCGCCTCGGTGATGATCTTGAACAATCCGATGTCTCCACATCGAGACACGTGTGTCCCTCCGCACAGCTCAACGGAAAACCCTTCGTTCATGGTCAGCACTCGGACCCGATCACCGTACTTTTCTCCAAACAGCGCCATGGCGCCGCGCTTCACGGCATCTTCGTAGTCGAGGACTTCAGTAGTGACGCTGTCATTGCGTCTGATCTGTGTGTTGACGATGGTTTCTATTCGGGCCAGTTCCTTCGCAGTGACAGGGCCGGGTTGTGAGAAGTCAAAGCGCAGACGCTGGGCATCTACCAGCGAGCCTTTTTGCTGGACGTGAGGTCCTAGCACTTCTCGGAGCGCGGCATGCATCAGGTGGGTTGCGGAGTGATTGCGACGAATGTTCTGTCGTCTCTCGACGTTGACCCTTGCCTTCACCCGGATACCCGGTTTGATGGCCCCTCGAATGACACGACCAATGTGCAGAAACTGTTCGCCAGCTTGTTGTGTATCGCCGACTTCGAATTCGAAACTCTCAGACTGCAAGGTGCCTGTGTCACCCACCTGCCCGCCGGATTGCGCGTAGAAAGGTGTTCGGTCGAGTACCACAACACCCTCTTCACCAGTCGCAAGGCCACCGACGACGCCACCTTCGCTGGTATAGACGGATAAAACGAGCCCGTCGTGTTCGAGATGGCTGTAACCTTCGAACGTGACCTTGCCCGTCGTGTGGACCACTTGCCCAAGATTGGCGCTGAAGCGTGCAGCAGCGCGCCCACGAATTCGCTGCTCTTCCATGGCCGCCTCAAAACCGACCATATCGACGGTGAGACCTCGTTCACGTGCGACATCTGCGGTGAGGTCAGCCGGAAACCCAAAGGTGTCATAGAGTTTGAAAACGACATCGCCCGGAATTTCGCGAGACGACAGACTCTCGATTGCGCGGTTCAGCAATCCCATACCCTGGGCGAGAGTCTCGGCAAACTTCAGCTCCTCTCGCTGAAGAACACCCTCGATCTCCTGCTGCTTTTCACGCAGTACTGGATAGGCCATGCCCATTTCGTCTACCAGCGACTTGACGATACGATGGAAAAAGATCTGCGAGATCCCGAGTTTATGGCCGTGACGCAAACCCCGACGAATGATCCGGCGCAGCACATACGAACGATCTTCGTTGCCCGGGTAAACTCCATCGGCGATAAGAAACGCGCTAGACCGAATGTGATCGGCGATGACTCTGATCGATGGATTGGCGAGCAGGAGCACGTCATCGGAGATACCGGCCGCAGCACCAACGGCGCGCATGATTCGACGGAACCCGTCGATTTCATAGTTGCTGTGTACATGCTGAAGAATCGCAGCGACGCGCTCCAATCCCATACCCGTATCGACGCCACGTTGCGGGAGTGGGCTGAGCGTACCATCCAGCGAACGATCAAACTGAGGGAATACCAGGTTCCAGAATTCGATGTAGCGGTCTCCGTCTTCATCGGCAGATCCCGGTGGCCCACCTGCCACTTCGGGTCCGTGATCGTAGAAGATCTCGGTACACGGTCCACACGGGCCGGTGTCGCCCATGGTCCAGAAGTTACCCTCAATATCGACGATCCGGTCAACAGGGACACCGATCTCATCTCTCCAGATCGTTCGGCTCTCGTCATCCGTCGGATGCACTGTCACCCAGAGTTTGTCCTTCGGAATGCGGAGTACGGACGTTACAAATTCCCAAGCCCAATGAATGGTCTCGGTCTTGAAATAGTCACCAAAGCTGAAATTCCCCAGCATTTCAAAGAACGTGTGGTGTCTGGCGGTGTAGCCGACATTTTCCAGATCATTGTGTTTGCCACCGGCGCGCACACAACGCTGCGCGGAAGTTGCCCGTCGATATCCCGGATCTTCTCTTCCTAACAACGCGTCCTTGAACTGGACCATGCCGGAATTGGTGAACAGCAGCGTGGGATCGTTGTGCGGAACAAGACCAGACGACGCCACAATGGTGTGGCCTCTGCTTGCAAAAAAATCCAGGTAGGCTTGCCTGATTTCCCCGGCGTCCATAATCGTCCCAGCGCAAAAAAAGTGCGAAAGTATAATCACCTGTCGAGGCGATGTCCGCGTCTATGACACGTCTATAACACGACTATGAATCTGCAGCGGATTGCTGTCGGTCCCAGTAGTCGAGACTCAGCTCTGCTGATCACCCAGTGCTGAATAGATCAGATCCGCCGAAAATCCGCGTCGAGCCAGAAAGCGGGCTTGTTTGACCCATTCATCCCGATTGGCTGGCGCTTCATGAAAGCGCTTTTGCAACGCGGTTGTAGCCAGCTTGATCCAGTGTGCATGCGGATGAGTCGCGTAGTCGTCAGTCAAGGTATCGCTCAACCCCCGCGCGCGCATCTCTGCCCGCAGCAGCATCGGCCCGTGACCCCGCGCCATTCGACTGCGAGCAAAGACTTCAGCGAACCGCTCATCAGACTGCAGACCATCTTCCTGAAGCTGTTGCACGACTCGCTGGCTCACCAGTCGGGTGCACCCTTTGGTCTCCAACCGATCAACGAGTTCACTGAAAGTGAACTCTCGCTGAGCGAGCAACTGCAGCGCCAGTCGACGTGCTTCGCTCAGCGTCTTCTGCTGATTCTCCGCGTCACTCACCTCATCCACCAAATTGCCCGGTCCATCCAATCCGTCCAACCTTGCTGACTGCTGAAATCCGGAGCTGAGCTGACGATGTTTGAGCAATCGCAGAAAAGGTGCCATGGCGTGCGCTGCGACTACAGGGTATCGCCAGCGGGCTCGGGAACAACAACGTCATCTGCAAGCACCTGGGTTCGGGGCAGCAGAGCCGTGCGGATCTTCGTTTCGATTTCCTTGCACATGTCCGGATGTTCGGCCAGGAAATCCCCTGCGTTCTTGCGCCCCTGACCGATCCGGTCCTCCTTATAGGTATACCAGGCTCCGGACTTTTCGATAATGCCCTGCTGTGCACCGATATCAAGAATCTCGCCCATACGGTTGATACCCGAGCCATAGAGGATCTGGAACTCTGTTTGCCGGAACGGCGGTGCAACCTTGTTCTTCACCACCTTCACACGGGTTTCATTGCCAACGACTTCTTCACCTTCTTTGACCGCGCCAATACGTCGGATGTCCAACCGCACAGACGCGTAGAACTTGAGGGCGTTGCCGCCGGTTGTCGTTTCAGGGGAACCAAACATCACTCCGATTTTCATCCGGATCTGGTTGATGAAAATGACCAGGGTATTCGACTGCTTGATGCTGCCCGTCATCTTGCGCAGTGCCTGACTCATCAAACGTGCCTGCAGTCCTACGTGCGAGTCGCCCATTTCACCTTCAATTTCGGCTTTCGGCGTCAGCGCTGCCACAGAGTCGATCACCACGACATCCACTGCCCCGGAGCGGACGATCATGTCGCAGATTTCCAATGCTTGTTCGCCGGTATCTGGCTGGGAGACCAGCAGATCACCAATATTCACACCGAGCTTTTCTGCGTACTCAGGGTCAAGCGCGTGTTCAGCGTCGATGAAGGCACAGGTGCCACCGATACGTTGCGCTTCAGCGATCACCTGCAGCGTCAGCGTTGTTTTTCCTGATGACTCTGGACCGTAGATTTCAACGATTCGTCCACGCGGCAGACCACCGATGCCCAGTGCCACATCCAACCCTAACGAACCGGTGGAAATCGACGGAATCGCCACATGTTCGCGAGCACCCATACGCATCATCGAGCCCTTGCCGAACTGTCGCTCGATCTGTGCCAGTGCTGCGGTCAATGCGCGTTCACGGTGCGCATCGTCCGCGCCATCCTTTGAGGACGCCGCTCGTTTGTTGTCCTTGCTGACCCGCTCCTTTGAATAAGCGTCCTTACCCGTCCCTTCCCTACCCGTCCCGTCCCTTCCGCCCCCGTCCATATCGTTCATGTCCTGGGAGGCTCTGTCTGCTGGAGTGCGGCTCATGGTTGATCCTGTCTTGAAGCTGCGTATCAATTCGGTGCTGCAGCTATTTTGTCGTTAAGTGTGTTTGTCGTTAAGTGTGTTTGTCGTTAAGAGTCTTTGTCGTTAAGAGTGTTTGTCGTTAAGGTGATTCGAGAATTGCTCGAAGTCCGGTCGGTTCGGTAACTCGGCATCGGGCTGGCCCGCTCGCTTCGTCACTGTTGAAAGTACTGTATATTCGAACAGTACGTGTTGGCAAGCCCCTAAAAGCCCCCAGAAGCGTTCCAGTGGTTGAATCGCACAGCCTTCCGTGCAAATCTCTCACGCCTTTCGTTACTCCGCCGCAAACAACACCGTGCCACCCATCATCTCGGCTCAAACCACTCCAGCCGATTCCGCTGACCATACTCCCATGATGCGGCAATACCTCGGGCTGAAAGCCGACCATCCCGACAGTCTGCTGTTCTATCGAATGGGGGACTTCTATGAACTGTTCTTCGACGACGCCAAGCGCGCCGCCGACCTGCTGGATATCACGCTGACTTCCCGCGGCCACTCCGCCGGCCAACCCATACCCATGTGTGGTGTGCCTTTTCATGCAGTGGACGGTTATCTGTCTCGCCTGGTCAAACTGGGTGAACGCATCGCCATCTGTGAACAGATTGGTGATCCGGAAACCAGCCGTGGTCCGGTCGAGCGACGTGTGCAGAGGATTGTTACGCCCGGCACGCTGGTCGAGGAGGCGCTGCTCGGTGAGCAGAGCGACAGTGTTCTGGCAGCGGTGCACTGTAATGCAACGACCATCGGGATTGCCCTGCTGAACCTATCTCGCAGCGCCCTCGAAGTCATAGAACTGCCTGGCAGTGGTGACTTGATTCAGCCACTGCGACGCCACGACATCAGTGAAGTGCTGGTGTCGGCGTCGGGATTGCTTGAGCGTATCGGCGGGCAACTGAACGGCACGCCACTACGATTGTTCGATGTGCCGATGGCAGGCACATCGTTTGGGGCTCAGGACACGCCAGGGGCTGAGGACACGCCCATTGTCCAGGACACGCCCATTGTCCAGGACACGCCAGTCGGGTCGCTCCTGCGAGCCCTTGGCTGGCCAGATCTCGGTACGCTCAATCTCGACCCCGACTCACCGGCAATCGATGCGGCATTGATGGCAATACGTTATGCGGAGCACGCTCACGCGGGTCGCGCCATCCAGATCGATAGCTGCCGGCGCGTCCAGGATTCTGATCACCTGCTGGTGGACAGCAACTCCCGCCGCAACCTGGAAGTCGACACTCGAGGTGATGGCAGCACGACCAACACACTTTTTTCGCTGTGGGACACCACGCGTACTGCAATGGGCCGACGCCTGTTGCGCACCTGGTTGACCACGCCACTTCGCTCACAGGACAGTGCACGCTTGCGACAGCACGCTGTTTCGTCGTTGCAGGCCAATAATCCGGAGGAACTTCGCCGTGTGCTGAAGCGTTGCGGTGACATGGAGAGAATTACTACACGTATCGGCATGCGTTCGGCGAGCCCCCGCGATCTGGCACGATTGGCCATCAGTCTGTCGCTATTGCCGGAGGTATTGGCCAGCATTTCTGCCATCGACAGCCCATTGCTCCAGCAGCTGCGAGCACAAACACCTGATTGTTCGGCGCAGGCCCTGCTACTGGCGAAGGCCATCATCGAAAATCCACCAGCCACCATTCGCGAAGGCGGCGCCATTGCACCTGGCTTCGACGCCGAGCTGGATCAACTACGCAGCTTGAACGAGGACGCGGGTCACTGGCTCCAGGCACTCGAACAACGAGAACGCGAACGAACTGGCATAGCTTCCCTGAAAGTTGGCTACAACCGCATCCACGGTTATTACATCGAACTGGGCCGCACCAGCATCGCGCCGCCTGCGGACTATATTCGGCGTCAGACACTAAAGAATGCCGAGCGATACATCGTTCCCGAACTCAAGGCATTCGAAGATCAGGCGCTCACCGCCAAAGCGCGTGCACTCGGCCGGGAAAAAAGTCTGTACGCCACGCTGGTCGACAATCTCGCGCTGCAGCAGGTCAGACTCCGCCAGGCCGCACACACCTTGGCGAGTCTCGACGTACTGGCGTGTTTTGCCGAGCGCGCTTCGGCGCTGGGTCTGGCCGAGCCGACCTTTTCAGCGCTGCCGGGCCTGGAAATTCATGACGGCTGGCACCCGGTCGTTGCATCCAGACTACGTGCACCGTTTATCCGCAACGATCTGGTTCTCGGGCCGGATCGCAGGATGCTCGTGATCACAGGGCCGAACATGGGTGGCAAGTCAACCTTCATGCGCCAGTCGGCGCTGATCGCTATTCTTGCCTATGCAGGCAGCCATGTGCCCGCCGTATCGGCGCGGCTTGGACCCATCGATCGCATTCACACACGCATCGGTGCAGCGGACGATCTGTCTGAGGGGCGATCGACCTTCATGGTCGAGATGATCGAGACCGCCAACATCCTCAACCATGCCACCGAACAAAGCCTGGTTTTGCTCGACGAAGTGGGCCGCGGTACAAGCACCTACGACGGGTTGGCAATCGCCTGGGCAGCGGCGCACTATCTGGCTGATCGCATACGGGCACTCACTCTTTTTGCAACGCACTACTTCGAACTGACTGCGCTGGCAGGTGAGAGCGACGGTGTCGCCAACGTGCATCTCGCCGCGACCGAGCATCGTGGCGATATCGTCCTGCTCCACAACGTCGTGCCGGGACCCGCCAGCCAGAGTTACGGTGTACAGGTCGCCAAACTCGCGGGGGTTCCAGCCGCCGTGGTAAGACGCGCACGGGAATATCTGGCCGAACTTGAGCGCAAGGCCAGACCAGGTCCTGGGCCGCAAGGCGACCTGTTTGCGCCATCGCCATCCGAATCTGCAGCAAACCAGTCCAATCAACGTGAAACCGAAAACGCGCTGGCGATCCGCGACGAGCTTGCGAATATCAGTCCGGACACCCTTTCGCCTCGGCAAGCGCTGGATTTGATCTATCGATGGCAACTACTGCTCTCGACAGACCCCGAGACTCCGCTAGAATGACTGCCTTTTTTGCAGCAGGATCGTGAGCCATGCCTTTTGTCGTTGGAGAGAACTGCATCAAGTGCAAGCATACGGACTGCGTGGAGGTATGCCCTGTGGACTGCTTCTACGAAGGACCGAACATGCTCGTCATCCACCCGGATGAATGCATCGATTGTGCGCTGTGCGAGCCCGAGTGCCCGGCGAATGCGATTTTCTCAGAGGATGAGCTCCCCGCCGATCAGAAGACCTTTCAGGAATTGAATGCCAAGTTCGCCGAAATCTGGCCAAACATCACTGAAAAGAAAGAGGCGCTTGCAGATGCCGAGGAATGGGACGGCAAACCCGGCAAGAGAGCCCTTTTTCAGGAATAACAGGTTCAGGAATAAAAGGTTCGGAAATAACGGGCGTATTGCCAGATGGTGACTCGATCATTCCAGCAGCACTCTGGGGCTCACCGGGTCGCCATCCTTGCGGATTTCAAAGTGGAATCTCGTCAGGCGACCTGACGCAACGATTTCAGCGACCCTATCACCTCGACCGACCTGATCACCCTCCTTGTGCTGGATCGGCCCATTCAGGCTGTAGGCACTGAGAAAGCCACTGATGTGGCGGATGATCGTCAACGATTCGTAGCCCCCTAAACCAGCACCCGCGTAAACCACCTCACCGTCAGCGGCCGCGCCGATGATGGTCCCTGCTCGAAGATCGAAATCCAGGCCCTTGTTGCCCTTGCCGAACTCGCGGACAGGCTGTTCCGATACCGGCCAGTGCCAGACGAGGGAGCCAGATCCGGCCCCAGATCCCGTAAATGGTGGTGATGGGCGCTCGCGTGGTGACACCTCGGCAGGTTGAGACTTGCGGAGTCCGGAAGTCGTCAGGCGCAATCGTTGACCGGGATAGATCGTATAAGGCCGACGCAGACGATTGATCACGGCGATTTCCTCGACCGTCGTACCGTTTCTCCACGCAATGGAGTAAAGCGTGTCACCACGACCGACCACATAAGCGGCCGACGACTTTGCAAGTCTGGAACGAGCGGCACTTGATTCAACCGTGGTCCGATGTTTCACCCGGCCAGGATCACCCGTGGTCTTGTCGATGATCAGCGGTTTGCCTTGTTGGGCACAACCAACAATCCCTGATAGAAACAGCACCCAGATCCACCGCGAGCCTGTGCTGCGGACGTCTGCCATTCGATCCAACACAGACCTGGATCGACACCAGACGTTTCTCATCGGACGGAATGAATCAGCCATTCCACGGCTGTGTGTTGACTGATCATGAGCGATCACCTGGTGTCGTCTGTCGAACCCCCTTCAGCAGTGGAACGAAGCGGACATGCTCGACGGTCGCAGTGGAGTATTCATCACCGTGCCGATCGATGACACGCAACTCCTGAACATCATCACCACCAACCGGCAGGATCAACCGTCCGTTGTCGGCCAGTTGATCAAGCAGGAGCTCCGGAACCTCTCTTGGTGCAGCCGTCACGAGAATCGCATCAAAAGGGCTCTCAGCTGGCCAGCCTTCGTAACCGTCGCCCAATCGGTAGCGTATGTTGGTCAATCGAAGTGACTGCAAACGAGCCTGTGCACGCGTCAGCAGTGCTTCGATACGCTCTACAGAAAATATGCGATGCGCAAGCCCGGACAGCACTGCGGTCTGGTACCCGGTTCCTGTACCGACCTCGAGTATTCGTTTCGGGTTTCGGGCCAGCAGTGTCTGCGTCATCAGGGCAACCACGTAGGGCTGGGAAAGCGTCTGACCATGACCAACCGGCAAGGCGCTGTCTTCGTAGGCTCGCTGGGCGAGTGCTTCATCCACGAAGATATGCCTGGGAATGTTGCCAATCGCTTCCAGCACCCCCTCATGCACGATACCCCGATCACGCAATCTGGTTACCAGTCGATCTCGTGTTCGTCGACTCGTCATGCCACGACCTTCCATATCGCGATTCATGATGTGGCGTAGTCGCAGAGCTTGAAGTACTCATCCAGCGCAACGGTTGCGTAGGTGCCTACTGGTAAAAAAAAGCTGATCATCAACTGTCCGGGCGCTACTTCGACAACGTTGACTGCGCTTGCCGTACCCACCAATGACCTTCGATCCTGATCAACCCCGGCAAATTCGAGCCCCTCTTTCAAGTCGGCATAGTCCGCCAGCGTTTGATCTTCAAGTTCCCTGGCGAGGCCAAGCGTCCGGCTGGTCCCCCGGCCCCACAAAGGACCTGTCGGATTTCCACTGGCATCGGCTACATCACCATCCAGGAGTTCAGCCCAGTTTCCGGACGCCACTCGACAACCCAGCAACTCATTGAACAGCAACGACCTGAGTACCGAAAGATAAATACCCCGTTTGAATGGGGTGATCCGTCGTCGCCGACGATTCTTCAACCAGTTGCTGGCCTGCTCGATATTGTCGTATCCGAAGCGCCGCTGACCAAAGTAGTTGGGGAAGATGAACGGATCAGGGGGCACGTGTGGTTGTTCGACTTCTCGCAACAGGATTTCGAACCGGTTTCCAAGATGAACGCCCCGCCGCAGCTTGCGGGCCTGCATGGTACGTTCCAGCAGCATCACGTCATCAATGGCCTGCACGGCTGCCGCTGAAAACGCTGCACTCGGCACACTAAACCACTGCTCGCTGATGGATCGTTCATCCTTAAGGCCCGCATAGCCGACATCGGCAGTGTTGATGCGAAGCGCATCTGCAATTCGGCGGGCTGC
This sequence comes from Gammaproteobacteria bacterium, assembly GCA_043719475.1. Taxonomy (GTDB): domain Bacteria; phylum Pseudomonadota; class Gammaproteobacteria; order Pseudomonadales; family Azotimanducaceae; genus SYFY01. Next base: position 31,192 of record JAYSTS010000290.1, read on the forward strand.
GGCGGGGGTGCTCAGCGACTGCTTGCGTAGCCGCATCCAGACGTGCCCGGCATCACCTTCCGCCCCAGCTTCGAGAATTTCGACGACTCTAAAATCCTCTACCCGTTCACGGAGCAACGCTCGGCCACGATCTCGAGTGGCAGCTACCGGCCATCGACCATCGACTGGGTTCACCGGACGTTGTCTGCCACCGCCAGAAATACTTCGCCCTTTCGAATCATGCCAAGATCAAGTCGAGCACGAGCTTCCAGGACATCGGTTCCCGATTTGAGTGCGGCGATTTCTGCCGCCAATACCTGATTACGGGCTGAGAGGACAGTCACCTTGGCCCGCTCGGCGTCAACTTCCGTTCGCATCTGCGCGGTTGCCCGAAATCCCACGTCGCTGAACCAGGCTTTGTATTGCAAGCTCAGAATCACGAGCACGCCGAGGGCGATGATCACTCGCATGGCTAAAATCCCTGTTGAGCCCTATTGTTGAAAATTAGGTGTTGAAAATTACGTGTTGCAAATTAGGTGTTGCAAATTACTTGTTGCAAACTTCTTGCTACAAACCTCGTGCTGAAAAAGCTGTCGCAAAAACAATCAATGGACGGTGCCTCCATCCGCCTCTCAGCGGGCAAACTCCGCACGCCCACGATAAACCGCATCGGCGCCCAGCGCCTCTTCAATTCGCAGCAACTGGTTGTATTTTGCAACGCGGTCGCTGCGACACAACGACCCTGTCTTGATCTGACCTGCTCCGGTTGCAACCGCCAGGTCAGCGATGGTTACATCTTCCGTTTCACCACTGCGATGGGAAACCACTGCGGTATAACCAGCCGCTTTCGCCATGCGAATGGCAGCCAGTGTTTCACTTAACGTACCGATCTGGTTCAGTTTGATCAATATCGAGTTCGCGATCCCGGCATCGATTCCACGCTTCAGGATTTTTGTATTGGTGACGAATAGATCATCACCAACCAACTGTATCTTCTTACCTAGGAGCCTGGTGAGCTCCGCCCAGCCGTCCCAGTCACTCTCATCCATTCCATCTTCGATGGAGACAATCGGATGTTGGTCGGTCAGGTCTGCCAAATATTTTGCAAAACCATTGCTGGAGAACTTGCGGCCCTCACCACTCAGGTTGTAGCCACCGTCCTCATGGAACTCCGAGGCCGCACAATCCAGGGCCAGAGTAACGTCCGTGCCAAGTGTGTAACCGGCATTACCAACCGCCACGGCGATGACTTCAAGCGCCTCGGCGTTTGAACCCAGATTTGGCGCAAAGCCGCCTTCATCACCAACCGAGGTAACCAGCCCCTGATTCTTGAGCACCGTCTTGAGTGAATGAAAAACCTCGACGCCGCAACGCAGTGCTTCACTAAAGCGGGTCATCGAGACCGGCTGGATCATGAACTCCTGAATATCCACATTGTTATCAGCATGCTCACCGCCATTGATGATGTTCATCATCGGCACGGGCATCGTCATACGCGGCGCGCCAAACAGCTGATTGATGTGCCGGAACAACGGCTGGCCGCTTTCCGCAGCTGCCGCTTTGGCAGCAGCCAGTGATACGGCGAGCATCGCGTTCGCACCAAGACTGGATTTGTTCTCCGTGCCATCGAGATCAATCAGCCGGCCATCCAGCTGCTCCTGCGCATCTGCCGCTGTCCCACGCAGTAACTCGGTGATTGGTCCATTGATCGCAGCTACCGCCTGCCTGACACCATTGCCTGAATATCGCGATTTGTCGCCATCGCGTTTTTCAATTGCTTCTCTGGAGCCGGTTGAAGCGCCGCTAGGCGCGCACGCTCGTCCGTTCGCGCCTTTGTCAGTCCAGACTTCTGCTTCAACGGTTGGATTGCCACGGGAATCAAGAACTTCACGACCAATAATTCGGGTTATCTTCATGACCTTACCTGTCACCTGCTCAAGCTGTTGTTTGCGCAACCGAAGTGTTGCGCTCGGGTTAGTCCAATACCTCACTACGCTGGTGCACTGTCATACCATCGAGTTTTCGGCAAATGGCCGTGACTTGACTGCTGCATCGATCGCCTGCAAAGACATCAGCAGTTCACGCATTCGATCCAGAGGCCACGAATTGGGTCCATCGGAGAGCGCGGCAGACGGATCCGGATGCGTTTCCATGAACAATCCCGCAATTCCCGCGCCTACCGCAGCGCGTGCCAGCACTGGGATCATCTCTCGTTGTCCGCCGGAGGCATGCCCCAGGCCACCGGGCATCTGCACCGAGTGGGTTGCATCAAACACGACCGGACACCCTGTTTGCCGCATGATGGCGAGTGAACGCATATCAGACACCAGATTGTTGTACCCGAAGCTCGCACCACGCTCGCACACCATGATCTGACTGTTGCCGGTAGATCGCGCCTTGATGACGACATTGACCATTTCCTGCGGCGACAGAAACTGACCTTTTTTGATGTTCACCGGCAACTGAAGATTGCACACGTTCAGGATGAAGTTGGTCTGACGACAGAGAAATGCCGGGGTCTGCAACGCAGACACGACACTGGCGACTTCATCGAGTGGAGAATCGTCGTGGACATCGGTAAGCACCGGAATGCCAAGGTCATGCTTGACCTTGTCGAGAATTCTCAACCCTTCGCTGATGCCGAGACCGCGAAAACTGTCTAGCGATGAGCGATTGGCCTTGTCGAATGAACTCTTGAAGATAAACCCAATGCCAAGATCATCCGTAATTCGCTTCAGCTGTTCTGCCGTGTTCAACTGCAGCGACTCGCTTTCCACAACGCATGGGCCAGCGATCAGGAAAAAGGGTTGATCAATCCCGGCTGTGAAGCCACAAAGCTCAATGCTCATCCAGCAGCCTGCACGTGCGTGATCTGTGCATGATCTGCGGCATAAGAAAGTGCAGCCTCAATGAATCCCGTGAACAGCGGATGTCCTTCGCGCGGTGATGACGTGAACTCCGGGTGAAATTGACAAGCGAGGAACCAGCGGTGTGCAGGCAATTCGACCATCTCCACCAATCCGTCTTCGGACCGACCAGCCACTGCCATGCCTTCATCAACAATCTGTTTCACATACCGGTCGTTGACCTCATACCGGTGCCGATGACGTTCGTGCACGACGCTCTTGCCGTAGACACGTTGAGCCAGGGAGCCCTGGTTCAACAGACAAGCCTGTTCACCCAGACGCATGGATCCGCCGAGATCGCTACCCGCAGCACGCTGCTCAACCTGACCATCCTTGCCGGTCCACTCTGTAACAAGCGCAATCACGGGATGTTCGGCTTTCTCTTCGATTTCTGTGGAGTGCGCCCCGTCCAGATGACAACGATTGCGCGCAAAGTCGATCACTGCGGCGTGCAAGCCATAACAGATGCCGAGATATGGCACATTTTTTTCACGTGCGTATCCGGCGGCCGCAATCTTGCCTTCAAAACCACGTCGACCGAACCCGCCAGGAACGAGAATGGCCGAGACGCCAGTCAGACACCCGGTACCAGATCGCTCAACTTCCTCGGCGTCGATATAGTTCACTTCGACGCGAGTATCGGTCTGAATTCCCGCGTGTTTTATCGCCTCGGTCAACGACTTGTAGGCGTCCTGCAGATCCAGGTATTTGCCGACAAAGGCAATACGAACAGTTTTCGAAGGATGCAGTTCAGCCTTCACGACGGCATCCCACTCATGCAGATCCGCAGGTCCACATGTGATGTTCAATTTTTCAACAACGATATCGTCAAGCCCCTGCTCATGCAGGAGCGCAGGAACCTGGTAAATGGTCTGTGCGTCATAGACAGAAATGACGGCCCGCTCTTCAACGTTGGTGAACAAACCGATCTTGCCCCTCGCGCCGCGTGGCAAAGGAACCTCGGAACGACAGGCCAGGACGTCCGGCTGCAAACCGATACTGCGTAGTTCCTTGACTGAATGCTGGGTCGGTTTGGTCTTGATCTCACCGGCAGAGCGGATGTAAGGCACCAGCGTGAGGTGAATCAACAGTGAGTTATGGAAGCCGACTTCAAGCCTCAATTGGCGAATCGCTTCGAGAAACGGTTGTGATTCGATGTCACCAACCGTGCCGCCGGTTTCCACGATCACCACATCAGAGTTTTCACCCACCAGACGGATGCGGCGCTTGATCTCATCAGTGATATGCGGAATCACCTGCACTGTGCCACCCAGATAGTCACCACGACGTTCACGGCGGATCACCTCCGCATAGATGCTACCGGTGGTGAAATTATTCCGCCGGGACATTCGGGCACCACTGAATCGTTCGTAATGGCCAAGGTCCAGATCGGTTTCCGCACCATCAGCGGTGACAAACACCTCACCATGCTGAAACGGACTCATCGTGCCCGGATCTACATTGATGTAAGGGTCCATCTTCAGAACGTTGACTCGTACCTTGCGCGCTTCGAGAAGTGCCGCTAGCGACGATGTAAGAATGCCCTTCCCCAGGGATGACACCACTCCGCCTGTGACGAAAATGAACTTGGTCATCAAATCCAACTGTTGGAAGTACAATTACCGTTGAGCGTCGCCGCCATCTTGCCGGTCAACACGCTGGCGCGTGAACTCGCTGAGGCTGAGCTGGGGGACACAAGATGGAAGAGCACGTTAACAAATGCCCTTATGAAGCTCAACCAACACCCTGGATAAACATCGGTACTCGTGGTTTCCAGTGGACCGTGAGGCCACCAAACGCGTCAGACGTCGCCAGGCCAGGAATCGCGGCCAGTTGCTCACCGCGGTACAACAAAGGGTATCGATTCCGCTCCCAGGGTAGAACGGCAGCCTGAAGCAATGTCGAAGCACGACGGCTGCGGCCTGCGACTTTCAGGACATCACTACCGCACCGAAACCTGATTCGCCAATGATCGGAAGGCTCGTCGCTGGTTTCACCGTCACCATGTTCTATGTGCAAAACACCGTGACCCAGGTCGATGGACTCTCCAGCCTTCACAGGGCAGTCATCTGGCAGGCGCTGCGGTGTCAACTGCACAAAGAGATTCTTTCGAAAGGCAAAGAGCGACCCACCCGTCACCGGCAACGTCGCAGTCTTCACGTCATTGCCGACCCGCAAGCCGACCAGCCACGGTTGTAGCGTCGCGCGTGGAACTCCAGGCAGACCGAGCGATGCGAGCCACCAACGGACCGTATCCACCCAGACCAGCCGCTCTTCCGGTAGTCGGTCAAACGGCAGCGGGTGAGGCAGCTGGCTGGCTAGCCACAGACCTGCCGACTCCGTCTGTTCGGCCGATCGGGCGACACGGACGATATGGTCTTCCACCAATGGCCAACGCAATCGCATCTGCGGTAACAGGATTTGCCGGATCCAGCTGCGGTCAAAGACACCCGTGAGATTGCTGGGATCTTCAACGGGTCGCAGCCCAACGGCGCGACAGCACAGCTCGATATCCTCTCGAGAGATCTCAAGCAGCGGACGCAGGATCTGGCCCGCAGCAAGCTGGCGACCGCTGGGTATGCCATAAACACCTCGACCCTGAATCAGCCGCAACAAGGCAGTTTCTGCCTGATCACGGCGATGGTGTGCGAGCAACAGGACATCACCGGTCGTTAGCAGTCCGGAGAAACACTCGAGCCGAGCCCGCCTCGCGGTTGCTTCGAAATTTCCGGTCTTGGGTAACACCACCGACATGGCAGCGAACGGTACACCCATCGCAGCCGTCGTCTCGCGGCACTGTTGCTCCCACTCGGAGGATGCAGCCTGGGTGTTGTGGTTGATATGAACGGCTAACAATCGAGCCAACGGGGCAACCTGAGTTGCAGCCCACAACAGCACAGATGAATCAACTCCACCCGAATAGCCGATGAGCACTCGACCTGAGGCTCCTTGGAGAGCAAACCGTACGGCGTCGATCACCCGGTCAGGGTCGGCGGGATCAACGCACTCCATGCAGGAAAGCCAGTCGCACGCTCTGAGCACCAAAATTGTTGCGCAAATCGCGCAGCAGATCATCCGCTGGACGCACCCGCCACTCCTCGCCAAGCCAGATATGGGCACACGCACAGTCCGAGGAGTAGATGAGTGATACACCACACCCCTGGTCAGGTAATCGATAGGGTGTGAGCATCTTGCTCAACAGCTGTGCAAGGCTGCTCGACACGGCCGATGGAATGGTGATCTCCACCGCGCGAGCAAAACGACGACGCGCATCTTCAATCGACAGCACGCGCTCAACCCGAAAGCGGGTGGTTGGATCACCGTTGTAGTCGTCGGCATGTGCATACCCTTCCAGAATGACAGGCACGTCTTCCTTGATCCGATCACGGAATTGCTCGTAGACATCGTTGAACAATGTGGCTTCGATTCGTGCGCTTTTGTCATCGATGACAACGTAAGCGGTGTTTCCACCCCGCTTCGACTTCATCAACCGCGTCGACACAACCGTGCCGCCAATGAACTGTGTCTTGCGATCTGGGTTCAGATCAACCAGCCGATTGCGACAGATGGCGCGCAACTCATCCAGATGGGGATCAACCGGATGTCCCGTCAGATAGAGCCCCAGCGATTGTTTTTCTGCCTGTAGGCGTTCACCGTCATCAAACGGTCGG
>JAYSTS010000030.1:0-3481 GCA_043719475.1 Gammaproteobacteria bacterium
CTGGCGGCCAATACGTCACGCTTGCGTATTGCGAGAGGGGTCGCGATTGCGCCAACTCGCCTCGCGCCGGTGACGTGTCATGCCATTGCATCAATTAACCAGCTCGCACAAAACAATGCCGGCGATGGCTTCGAGACCATGAAGGGTCCGGCGTTTCGCGAATATCTGCGTGTTGTTCGCGCATTGCTGCATGGTGAAGAGGTGGAGTATGTTCTGGATGGCTCTTGCGGACTGGCCAATCGTCAGCTCCATGTGGGAGATCTCCCGATCGCGAACCGTTGGTTCCGTGACTTTGTGGGAGCGATCTCCCGATCGCGATATTTGTAACGGTCCATGCCGAAAAAACGGTAAAGGTTGAATCGTTGGGGCTGCGCTGGTCGGTGAACCGGAAGCGATCATCGCGAAGAAACGCATGCACAAAGCAGCCGGCTTGCGGGAGCTTGTTTTTCTATCGACTTTCGATCAGGCACGCAGTATTTCTGGACTTCTCCAGAGAGTGTGTCGCCAAGTACTGACCGCACACCGCCGATCATAAGGTTCGGTCATTCACACAACTCTGATCGACGGAGGAATCGGCGGTCAAACCACGCTTTTTTTTCAGCGCTTTGAAACAATGTTTCAGTGAAATGCGTTTGATGTGATACCTGTTGCCAATGCTTGATTCACCCAGGCGGGATATATGGTGTCGGTGGTGTTGCAGATGTGTGTTCCAGCGGTCCGCAGGTCACGCCAGAATCTTTCGAGTGGGCGCGTACTCCAGATTGCCGCAGAGCCGGCACGAGAGAAGAGCTTGTCCACTGCAAAAAGCACGCGCTGCACGGCTCTGACCTGATTGCGACGAAACTCGAGTCGCTCTGCGGAAGTTATCGGTTCGCCTTTCTGTTCGCCTTCCTGTTCGCCTTGCCTGATCTGTTCCATCCAACGTGCAATCATGGTGTCGACGTGGACGATACCGGCAGCAACATCGGCTTCCGCTTCTGCCAGCGATTCCTGCTGAAATGGGTCCGTGCGGCCGACGACGCCTGTCGCTGAGACGCGTGTCAGGAGGTAGTCTCTGTAAACATCAATTGCGCCTTGTGCGATCCCGAAGGTTGCAGAAGCAATGGCTGCGGAAAACACACAAGCGAACGGGAGATGATACAGAGGCGCTTCCGGTCGACGTTGCGAATAAACTCCCTCCGCCAGGTCCCGGTGACCCAGCGTACGGTAGTCGGGTACGTAGACTCCGGCGACACGAACGTTCTTACTGCCGGTGCCACTCAGACCCATCACCTGCCAGGAGTCCTCGACGATCTCGTAGTCTGCCCGCGGTAAAAAAAAATGGCGCACGCCATCGGGGCCAATGCCCTGGCCTTCTGCGTCGGTCACCATGCCACCGAGTACCACCCAACTGCAGTGATCGGTGCCCGTTGAGTACTGCCATTCGCCAGTCAGCAGGAATCCGCCGACGACTGGTTGAGCGCGACCCTGTGGCGCGTAGGGTGAAGCGATCCAGGTATCTGGGGACGCGCCGTAAATTTCTTGGCTGAGGCGTCGGTCGGTGAGCGCAAGTTCCCAGGGATGAACACCGACCACACCGGCAACCCAACCTGCAGAGGGGTTGTAGCGCGCAACGGTGCGTACCCACTCGAAAAAATCCAGGGGATCGGCCTCGAAGCCACCACTGTCCCGTGACTGCAGCAGACGCATGCCGCCAGATTCGATCAAGAGTCGTCTGGTTTCATCGGTGAGTCGGCCGAGTTGATCACACAGAACGTGTTCTGCGCGAAGTGCTTCGGCAAACTGATGCATCCGGATGGTGGTTGAGTGCATTCTTTGTCCTTCAGCTTCAATCAAGGGATGTGTGAATCAGAATTCCTCGAACGGGCCACCTCCGAAACCTGTTCATAGGAGGCCGGGGTATTGCCCGCCATCCAGAAGCAGATTCTGCCCGGTAACGAAGCCAGCGAAGTTGCTGCACAGAAACGCGGCATAGGCGCCGAACTCTTCTGGCTGACCGAATCGCCGGGCCGGAATGTCGGCTTTGGCCTTGGCCTGGAAATCCTCCAGAGGCTCGCCCCGTGAAGAAGCAAACCGCTGGTGATTTGCTCGCAGGCGATTGGTCTCGAACTGTCCCGGCAGCAGGTTATTGATCGTGACGTTGTGCCGAGCCACGTCCCGTGCAACGCCGCTGACGTAGCCTGTTAGCCCGGCGCGAGCCCCGTTGGACAGGCTGAGCAGGGCGATCGGTGCCTTGACCATGTGACTCGTGACGTTGAGGATTCTGCCGAATTCCCTGCGCTTCATGCCAGGCAATGCGGCACCCATGAGATCGATAGCCGACAACATGTTGGACTCGATAGCGGAGAGCCAGTCCGCACGGGACAACGACTGGTAATCAGCCACCGGTGGGCCACCGGAATTGTTTACCAGAATGTCCACCTCCGCGCATCGTGGGAAGAGTTTTTCGCGTTCTTCGAAGCTGGACAGGTTGACAGACAGCCACGCGACAGGAGAGCCACTCACCGTCTCTATTTCCACGGCAGCATCCGCCAGCTTCGACTCATCGCGAGCGATGATCGTCACGCGGACGCCTTCGGTAGACAGCGCTGTGGCGATGGCTTTGCCAAGTCCCGAACTTCCTCCGCAGACTAATGCCGTTTTTCCTGAAATTCCCAGGTCCATGTTGAGTCCTTCTGGTTGGTTGTGTACAGGTTTGTCAGAGATCGTCCAGCAGGCAGTCTCCACCGCGGGGAGTCGCCCCCAATCCACGAACCCCAAATCCGCCATCGTGGTTGAGGATAGTTCCGGTAGCAGGAACATTGTCTTCGCGGCAAGCGAAGAAGACGTAGGCGCCCGCATATTCGGCGGCGGTAGGCAGGTGGCCGATCGGAACGAAGGTATTGGCAGCAGCGGTCATGACATCGCCAGGGAACACCCGTTCGTGCATGTCGAGCGTCTCTGGACCCTTGAGTTGAGTGGCGATCGCACCGGGCGCAACACCATTGACCCGAACGTGCGGTGCCAACTCCCACGCCAGTTGCCTGATCATGCCGACCACCGCGTGTTTGCTGGCGGTATAGAGCATGCCACCGCCGCCGGATAGAAAACCGGCGTTGGAAACAGTGAAGATCATGCTGCCGTGGCTTGCGGCCAGTGCTTTAAGACTGGCTTTGGCCAAGGCCATGTAACCCAGCACATTGATATCAAAGAGTTCATGAAAAACGTCTGACAATTTGTCAGAAGGCAGCCGCGCCAGCGTCGCGTTGTAGTCCCAGATGCCAGCGTTACCGATGGCGCAGTCCAGTTTGCCGAATCGATCGACGCACTCCAGAACCAGCCGATGGTTATCCGCGATACTGCGCACATCTCCGGTGACACAGTGAACGCTGTCACCTAGGAGCCTGCGCGGCAGAAGCTCGACAGGCTGCGGCGGCGCCACTTCGGCCCGCTTTTCCGTTCGTTTTCGTTGCGTAGCGCTTAACTTAAGCGCCTCAAACGA
>JAYSTS010000291.1:0-2182 GCA_043719475.1 Gammaproteobacteria bacterium
GCATCGGGGCTTTGTGGTCTCTTGTGGGAGCGGTGTCTTGTGGGAGCGATCTCCTGACCGCGATCTGGGTGAATGAAATCGCGGTCAGGAGACCGCTCCCACAGGAGATCTCCCACAGGACGTTTTTAGTCGACGTCCCATTACTTCTGCCAACTTCCTTGGTTGTGACGTTACGGTTTGATTTCTCCGGCAATCCCGAGCTTAGCGGAAGCTCTGGTTCACCGCCGCGAGCGCGGCGTTGCCGGGACAGAGATCTTTTTCCGTCAGCTGATTAAGTGGCGTATCAACGGTATTCATGATGTCGTGACAGTCCATCGCATTGGCATCCAGATACAAGAGGCCCGTCACCACTTCACCCAATGCCTGTTTGCTCTGAACGTAGTGCAGGGCGCCGACCCGATCATGCGGATCGTAGTCGTCGGTCAGTTTGTGCAGTTGCAGAATGGATCCGTCCGGCATGGCGATGCGCTCGGTCGTACCGGGGGCATAGTCCGCGGTGATCTCTTCGGCATGTGGAACGTAATCTGCGAAAACCACAGTTTCTGAATGCTCTCGCACATAGTCATAGCTCTTGGTCGAGCCGCTGTGGTTGTTGAACGCAACACACGGACTGACCACGTCGATAAACGCCATACCACGGTGCATCAGCGCAGCCTTGATCAACGGCACCAGCTGCTTCTTGTCACCGGAAAAACTGCGCGCCACAAAACTCGCGCCGATCTGAATGGCGAGACTCACCAGATCAATCGGTTCGTAAAGGTTTGGAGCACCTTTTTTCGACGTCGAACCTTTGTCGTTGGTCGCCGAGAACTGCCCCTTGGTAAGCCCGTACGTGCCATTGTTATCGACGATGTAACACATGTTGATGCGTCGTCGCACGATGTGGGCAAACTGGCCTAGACCGATCGAGGCGCTATCGCCGTCACCGGACACGCCGATGGTATAAAGGTCACGATTGGCCATGTTCGCGCCTGTTGCAACAGAAGGCATACGACCGTGCACCGAGTTGAATCCGTGCGATTTGCCAAGGAAATAACTGGGTGTTTTCGATGAGCAGCCGATTCCGGAAACCTTTGCGAACCGGTGTGGTGGCAATGACAATTCAGCGCACGCCTGAATAATGGCAGCGCTGACCGAATCGTGCCCACAACCGGCACACAACGTCGAAATCGAGCCTTCATAGTCTCGCCGGGTCAAACCAAGATCATTGAGCGGCAGACGCGGATGATGAACCTTGGGCTTGGCAACGAACGTCATGATTTCACCTCCGTGAGGCGCGACATCTTGTGGGTACTGAAATGTTTCGAGATCTGCGAATGAATTTCGTCAGCAGAAATCGACAACCCGGCGTAATACAGCACTGCAATCAACCGCGCCGGGTCGAGCTGCAGCTCATTCACCAGGAGCTGCCGCATCTGCCCGTCACGATTCTGCTCGACGACAAAAATCTTCTCGTGCTCCCGGATGAACGCTTCGACGCCCGCATCAAAGGGAAAAGCGCGAACGCGGCAGGTATCCAGCCCGATGCCCTCTTCACTCAGATGATCGAGTGCTTCCTGCATGGGTAGCGCTGTCGTGCCGAAGTAGAGCACACCATGGCGATGCCCGTTGGCACCGATTTCTGCTTTCGGCACCAGCGTTTTTGCGGTGTCCCACTTTTTCAGCAGGCGCTCCATGTTGCGCTGGTAAGCATCCGGGCTTTCGGTGTAGGCCGCATATTCATCACGCGATGTGCCGCGTGTGAAAAAAGCGCCTTTGGTCGGATGTGTACCCGGCAGCGTGCGATAACCGATGCCGTCACCATCCACGTCCAGATAACGACCAAAACGCTGCACCTTTTCCAGTGCATCGGCATCAAGCACTTTGCCGCGGTCATATTCGCGACTGTCATCCCAGCTGAAGGGTTCCGACAGGTTATCGTTCATGCCCAGTTCCAGGTCTGATAACACCAGTACCGGCGTCTGCAGCCGATCAGCGAGATCCAGTGCGTCTGCGCCAAAATCAAAACACTCACGCGGCGTCGCTGGAAACAGCACGACATGCTTGGTATCCCCGTGGGATGCATAAGCCGCAGAGATGATGTCGCCCTGCTGCGTGCGTGTCGGCATACCGGTACTCGGACCCGAACGCTGGATGTCCCAGACCACTGCCGGGATCTCGGCAAAGTACGCAAGCCCCAGAA
>JAYSTS010000292.1:0-4586 GCA_043719475.1 Gammaproteobacteria bacterium
CTGTACTGACCGTACGCAACCTCCCTGAGACGGTGCACCGGGCATTGCGCCTGCTTGCTGCCCGGAATGGGCGAAGCACCGAAGCGGAAGTACGTGCCCAGCCGTGAAACCTTCGGGACGGCTGAAACTGGGTTCCTGGCTAGCCAAGATCGGTCGGCAAGTGCGACTCTCGGATGACGAGGCCGCCTTGCTCAACGCACGCGACAAGTCGCCTCCCCGTTCCGTGAGCTTCGAATGATTCTGCTCGACACCAATGTGCTCTCCGAACCTTTGCGGTTCGCGCCAGCGCCGCGCGTTGTCGAGTGGCTCGATGCACAACTGCTGGAAACCCTGTTCCTGTCTGTCATAACCGTGGCGGAGCTGCGCTTCGGGGTAGCTCGCCTACCCAGCAGCCGGCGACGCAACAGTTTGACCAAGCAGCTTGAGACCCAGGTATTGCCTGCATTTGCCGGCCGTGTACTCAACTTCGATCTCGCTGCCACCCAGGCAAATGCCGAGCTAATGGCCAAGGCACAAGCCACGGGTCAAGCCATCGGGATGGCTGACGGAATGATTGCCGCCATCGCAAAGGCCAACGGGATGACGGTAGCCACGCGGAACGTAATCCCGTTCAACACTGCGGGTGTGTCCTTAATCGATCCCCAGCCAGATCCTCAACCAGCCTGATTGGTAGGCTGTTAGGATTCGCGGACAGGAGTCCGCTCCTACAAAACAAAGGCCGGCTACCAAGCACTGTAGGAGCGATCTCCTGATCGCGAACCCACACAGAACCAAGGCAGCCCCCACAGGAAACCAGACACAGTGAACACACCGCTTTCAGCCATCGGCGACGCACTGGTCGACTACCTGCGCACGCACTGGCACAAGGTCGTCACCTGCACCGACATCAGCCAGATACCCGGCGGGGCGTCGCGCGAAACCTTTCGGGTCAAACTATCGGTTGATGGTTCGCCACTCGGTGTGATCCTGCGCCGCGACCCACCCTCGAGCCTGATCGATACCGAACGTGCACACGAATTCAACACGTACAAAGCGGTGTTTGGGTCGACCGTGCCGGTACCCGAACCGTTGGTACTGGAAGATCAGCATCCCGCAGGGCTGCTGCGTCCCTTCTCCATTACCCGCGAGATTCCTGGCTGCGAAGCGTCCCCCGCTTTGCTTGCCATGCCGCCCTTCGTTGCACATCGCCAACGAATCGGCGATCGCAAATGGACGATATTGGGCCAGCTTGCAGCCCTCGATGTCGACGCACTCGATCTGCACTTCATGCAGCGTCCGGCGCATCCGGCCGCGCATGAACTCGACTATTGGGCAGGTGTCATCGACAAAGACTCCCTGCATCCACAGCCCATCGCACAAGCCACCATTCGATGGCTGCGCCGTAATCTCCCTGCCGTACCGGAAAAACTGGCTCTTGTGCATGGCGACTATCGCTCCGGCAACTTCCTCTACGATGCACACGGCGACATTCACGCCGTGCTCGACTGGGAAATGGCGCATGTCGGAGATCCACTGGAAGACCTGGCGTGGTCCTTTGATCCACTCTGGTGCTGGCCTGAAAAAACACTGGCCGGCAATCTCTTGCCACGCGCCGAAGCACTCGCCATCTGGGAACGTGCGAGCGGCCTGACGGTTGATCGCCAGGCATTTCGCTGGTGGCAGATCTTCGCGTCGTTGAAAGCGATCGCCATCTGGATTTCCTCCGCCGAAGATTACGTGAACGGCACCACCAAGGAACCTATCCTGGCCTACGCGGGCTGGCCCTTGATCGATCGTCAGAACCGGATACTGCTGGATCATCTCTCCCCCGAATCGCAGCACCTGTACGCGGAGGCGACCCTGTGATCCCTGAACCCGGTCGAGCACTGACCGACCTCGCCACGCGCCTGCTGCTCACCATCGCACCACAGACTGCGAACACCTTTGCGGCCGCAGACAGCATGCTGGTCGGGCAACTGATGCTGACCCTGTCGCAGGAATTCGAGCGTGCCATCGCCACGCGCATGCAGGACATCGACGAGCTGCGCGAGCTGTTTACGCGCGCACCTGCGCACACCGCGCGATCCAGCTTTGCAGCAGCCTCTCCGGCATCACTGCATCTGCGCGATGTCAATCGCCTGCACGATGAAGGCATGCGCCTGCTGATCGAACTGCACGCACAAGTCGAGCAGACAAACACCGACCTCGACCTGCGCATCTGGCAATTTCTGCGCGCGCACAGCGAACGCCACAAGTTCGACTAAAAAGCCGACATGAAGTGAGCCGTGATGAAGATAGCCAACAAAACACACGTTCAGACGCTGGTGTGCAGTCTCTTGTTGTCCGGTTCGTGCCTCAGTGCGGATCTGGACTGGCCAACCTACGGCGGCAACCCGGCCTCGCAGAAGTACACTGAAGCCACGCAGATCAACGCCGGTAACGTCGGTTCGCTGGCAGTGGCGTGGACGTGGGAATCACCCGACAATGCGATGGTCAACCGCTCACCCGCATTAACGCCCTGGACGTACAAAGCCACCCCGCTGAAGGTCGGCCATCAATTGTTTGTCAGTACTTCCCTCGGGTTTGTCGTAGCGCTCGATGCAGCCACGGGCAAGGAGAACTGGCGCTTCGATACCGGCTCACATAAACAGGGACGCCCGACCAACCTCGGCTTCAATCACCGCGGCGTGGCGTACTGGAGTGACGGGCAATCGGCGCGCATCCTCATGCCGACCAACGATGCCGTTCTGTGGTCACTCGATGCATCCACCGGCAAGCCCGACCCTGCATTTGGCAAAAACGGCGCAATCGATCTGACCGAAGGTCTTGGACGCGCGATTGAACGAAAACTGTATTCCGTCATTTCCGCCCCTTCAATCTTTGACGATCTGGTAATCGTCGGCTCTTCGATCAACGACGGCCCAACCCACAAAACCATGCCGCCAGGCCATGTGCGTGCGTTCGATGTGCGTACCGGCAAACAGCGCTGGATATTCCACACCATCCCGCAGAACCATGAACCCGGCACGGAAACCTGGGAGAACGAGAGCTGGCGATACTCCGGCAACACCAACGTCTGGACGCTGATGACCGTCGACACGGAACTCGGCTTCGTCTACCTGCCCGTCGGCTCGCCGACCAACGACTGGTACGGCGGGCATCGTCTGGGCGACAACCTCTACGCAGAATCACTGGTCTGCCTCGACGCACGAACCGGCAAACACGTGTGGCGCTTCCAGATGGTGCACCACGGGCTGTGGGACTACGACCTGCCCGCCGCGCCCAACCTCGTGGACATTCATGTCGACCGCAAACCGATCAAGGCCGTGGCACAGATCAGCAAACAAGGCTTCGTCTATGTGTTTGACCGTACCAACGGCAAGCCGGTGTGGCCCATCGAAGAACGACCGGTGCCACAAAGCACGGTGCCCGGTGAACGTTCATCCCCGACCCAGCCCTTCCCGACCCGGCCTGCGCCGTTCGCCGTGCATGGCATTACCGATGACGTGCTGGTTGATTTCACACCGGAGATTCACGCCGCAGCAAAGGCCATCGTCAACACGTTCGACCACGGGCCGCTCTACACCCCGCCGTCCCTCAAGGGCACGATCAACGTGCCAGCCTGGGGCGGGGGCGCCAACTGGACTGGCGCTGCAGCCGATCCACAGACCGGCATGCTTTACCTGCCTTCCAGCAACTACGCGATGGTCGTCAAACTCACGGAACCAAAACCTGGCACCTCGGACCTGCGCTTCGTTCGCTCCTACGCCGTGAATCGCATCGACGGGCCGAACGGGTTGCCGCTGCTTAAGCCGCCCTATGGCCGCATCACGGCGATCGATCTCAACACCGGCGAGCACAAGTGGGCTATTCCCCACGGCAACGGTATTCGAAACAAGCTGATCAAAGCAGGCATGCCCGACCCCGGACCAACCGGCGGGTGGGGAACAGGCCCACTGCTAACACCATCCCTCCTCTTCCTGGCGCAGGACGACGACGGGACATTCCTGTTGCGAGCATTCAACAAGGAGAGCGGCGCCGTGGTGGCACAGATCGAACTGCCTGCGTCACCCAGCGGCACGCCCATGTCCTACACGCAGGGTGATCGCCAATTCATCGCGCTGGCCACCGGATCAGGAAAAAAGGCCGAGCTCGTTGCACTCACCCTGCCAGTGAGGTAAACCACACGCCATCACATGCCCCATCACACTCTTCATCACACGCTCCATCACATTCCCCATCAACCGGAGAACTTAAAATGCCGATGATCGTAATCGCCGCCCAACTCGATTTTGCCGACCAGGCTTCCAGAGATCGCGCCGTGCTCGCCTGCGCCAAAATCCAGAAGGCAACCCGCGACGATGAGCCCGGTTGCCAGGCGTACTGCTTCGCCGCCGACCCCTCCGTACCCACCCGCATTCAGGTGTACGAACTGTGGGACGACGGCCCGACACTGGCCGCGCACTTCAAGCATCAGAACTACGAGGACATGAAAGGCGCGCTCGGCTCCTGTGGCATCACCGGCAGCTGGAACCAGATGTACCTGGTGACCGATCACGAGCCGGTGTACGGTCCACAGGGTCAAACGCGTGAGACGTTTTTCAACG